>SVKW01000146.1 GCA_015068285.1 Oscillospiraceae bacterium
AACAAGGGCGAATTTATCGGTCCTCGTCTTGTGGTCTGCGGTGAATCCATGGGCTCCACAGGCGGCCACTCCGACTCCCACTACGCTCCACAGCTTGTGGAAGCAACTCCAAAGCACCACATCATCGATGGCGTAGCTTCTGCATATCACGCTGCACGCTATAACATCAAGTACGGCGCAGACTTCCTCAAGTTCATGAGTACAGGCGGCGTTATGTCCTTCGGCACAACTGTCGGCGCACAGCAGCTCACTTATGAAGAAATGCGCGCTATCATTGAAATCGCTGAAATGTACGGCATCCATACAGCAACTCACGCTCACGGCACAAACGGCATCAAGTGCGCTGTTCGCGCAGGCGTAACTTCTGTTGAACACGGCATGATTTTAGATGACGAAGCTATCGAACTTATGCTTGAACACGGCACATATCTCACACCGACTATCATTGCGGCTGAGAGAATCGTAGCCAACGGCGAAACCGGGGCTATGGCTCCATGGATGGTGGACAAGGCTCGTCAGGTGCTTTCCCGCCATGAAGCAGGCTTCAGAAAGTGTCTTGAACGCGGTGTCAAGATTGCATTCGGCACAGACTCGGGTACTCCTTATAATTTCCACGGCAAGCAGGGCTATGAGTTTGAGCTTATGAATAAGTTCGGCATGAAGGTGGAAGACATTCTCGTTGCCGCAACAAAGACAAACTCCGAGCTTATCCGCAAGAATACGGAAATCGGTACTCTGGAAAAAGGCAAGTATGCCGACATCGTGGCATTTGAAAAGAATCCTATGGACGATGTAAAGACAATGACAAACTGCGTATTCGTCATGAAGGGCGGCGCAGTGGTCAAGGGATAAGATAATATTGCACAGAAAAACGGTGGCTCAGAACCACCGTTTTTTTATTTTGTCCGTTTATTCATATTTTCCATTTTATTCCACGAAATGTTTTTACGAAGCATTGCGTTTATTTATTTCGCGATTTTTTAGTATTGTATAGCCATACTAAAAGAAAGGAAATAAAAATATGTTTTTTCAATTTGACTCTGAACTCGCCCGTCTCTATGGCGTTGACGAGGCTGTATTTCTTCACAATCTCTATTTCTGGCTTCGCCACAACGAGGCCACAGGCACCAACATCATCGAATACAACGGCGAAAAGAAGGTGTGGAGCTACCATTCGAAAGAAGCCTTCTGCAAGGTCTTTCCATTCTGGAACAGGCGGCAGATAGAAAGAGTTATCGACTCTTGCCGCAATAAAGAGCTTATACTTACAGCTGTTATAAGTGAGCTGAAACTCGGCAGAACTCTCTGCTATACTTTAACACCAAAAGTGTATGACTATTACACGAAAACGTGCAACTATAATACAGAAAAGTGTCAATACACTAAAGATAATATAAAATATAATAAAAAAGATGAGGGTGTAAAGCCCTCTCTCAGAAAGGAAGCAGAAAAGGACGCTAAAGCTTACGGTCCGCATAAGTGGATATATCTTACAGACCGGGAGCTTGATGCTCTTATTGCAGACTTCGGCGAGGTTGCCGTTGCCAAGGCTGTGCAGTATGTGGATATTCAGGCACAGAAGACTGGCAACCGCAACGGATGGCAGGACTGGAATATAACCATCCGCGACGCCATAAACCGAAACTGGGGAGGTATTATGGATGATATCAGATAACTATATTGAGGCTATGAAGGCTATCATCGGCAGCCTTATAATAGACCCTGAATACTGCGCCGATGATATTTTCACAACCATTCGCCCCGAGCATTTTGCCGACGAGACCCTCAGGGAGATTTTCATATCGGCTGCAAAGCTGAGGAGCGAAGGCAGGCTGGACAGGCTGGCGCTTCTTCACGATACGCCCCAGTACAGAGGCTTCATAACCGAAGTTGTCGACCTGACTCCGACAGCCAGAAACTACCGCGAGTATCGCGCCATGCTTTTTGATGAATACAAAATGCATTCGGCTGAGCTTTCATACGAGCGTATGCGTGAGCTCCGCAAGGTTGGCGATATGGATGGCATCGAGACCGAGCTGGATGAACTGAAGGGGACTTTCAACGCTTCATCACTCGGCTCAATGTACTCATCTGACGACCAGTTTTACGCCGTTATGGAGGAGATGGGCAAGGAATCCGATTACATAGGCTTTGGCATAAATGCCCTTGACAAGCGTCTGCAGGCAGAACGCGGCGACTACATTGTCATAGGCGCACGCCCTTCTGTGGGCAAGACAGCTTTCGGCATAAATATTGCCGCCGAGATAGCGAAAAAGTACAGAACGCTGTTTTTCAGCCTTGAGACAGGCCATCTCAAGCTGGCTTACCGCTATATCGCCGCTGTGACCGGCATTGACTTTGTGAAGATGAGAAATCACGACTTCACAGAGGAAGAACAGGCGATTTTCATGGAGAAATACCCCGAAACAAAGGGGCGTGATATTCATTTTGTTGAAAGCTGGGGATATTCCGCCCGTGAGATATGCGCTTTCGCTCTCAGGGAGAAGGCCGAGGTTATTTTTGTTGACTACCTCGGTCTGGTATCGGGACAAGGCAGGACGGACTACGAGAGGGTTTCTGCCATTTCGAAATATTTTCATACATTTGCCCAGAAGCACAGGATAACCATAGTGGCTCTTGCTCAGCTCAACCGAGAGGCGACACGAGGCGTGCGTCCCGACCTTGACAATCTTCGCGATTCAGGTCAGGTCGAGCAGGATGCCGACGCTGTAATCCTTCTGCACAAGCCTCTTGAGGAGGACAATATGCGTGAAGTTATACTTGCCAAGAACAAGGAGGGCGAGACAGGCTCTTTTGCCCTTGATTTTGATGGACGCAGGCAGAAATTTTTCCCAAGCCTCAGAGCCGAGCAGGCTCTTAAAAACAGCAGAAGCGGCAAGGGCGGCTATGGCGGTCTTGTGGGAAATATGCTGGGAAGAAATATTGTGCAGTAAAAATCAATTGAACGGATTGTGCCGCCCGCGGGCGGGCGTGGAAACCCGCCCCTACGCATAATCTCCCTGCCACTTCCCTCCTCAGAAGGAGGCTATGATAAATTATTTTCCACAAATTCCTCTTGCTCAACTTCACATATTATAGTATAATATAACCAATAACAAATCCAATGGAGGACTATATTATGATAAGAAAAACCACCCGTGCTATCGCCGACAAGATCAACAGCGAGCGTCTTTACGCATCGGTTGTCGACGTTTCCAAGTTCCACCGTATTCAGGCGTCCACAGGCTTCCGCGCTGCTGCAAATTACTGCAATGACAAGCTGAACCGCCTCGGTGTTCCTTCCGAAATCCTCTCCTACCCTGCAAACTATGAAAAGATGTTTCTCACTTCCCCATCCTTCCAGGAATGGGATATCAAGGCCGCACGCTGCACTCTCGTTGAGCCTTTTGAATGGGACCTTGCCGACTATGACGGCGACGCTATCTCCATCATCCAGCGCTCCTGCGCCTGCGACTATACTGAAAATCCTCTCGAAATCGTCCTTATGGACAAGGGCACTTCACCTGAAAATTACGAAGACGTTGACTTTACAGACAAGCTCCTTTTCATCAGCGAGGACTTCAATAATTTCGGCTGGGCTATCAAGAAGGGCGCTCTCGGCTTTATTTCCGACCATGTTGCTGTATCAAGTACACGCAGCCGCTCTGATATGAGAAATCTCCGCAAGTACACTTCCTTCTGGAGAAAATCTGCTGACGACATCATGGCTTTCGGCTATGTTATTACACCTCAGATGGGCGACAAGCTGAGAAAGGCTTGCTATGACTGCGCAAAGGAAGGCAAGCTTCCTAAGGCTAAGTGCTTCGTCGACGCTTCCCTCTATGACGGCGCTCTCGAAAATGTTTCGGCTGTCCTCCCTGGCACATCGGGCAAGGAAATCCTTATCACAGCTCACCTCTGCCACCCAAGAGCTTCGGCTAACGACAATGCTTCTGGCGTTGCAGCAGGTATTGAAGCTATGAATGTCATCAATATGATGATAAAGGAAGGCAAGCTCGCCCCTCTCAAGCACTCTATCCGCCTGCTTCTCATCCCTGAATTTGCAGGTACATACGCATATTTCGATGCTATCGGCGAAGAAAAGAAGAATGCTCTCGCAGGCATCAATCTCGATATGGTTGGCGGCAAGCAGAACGGTCTTTATGGTCCATTGACTCTCACTTCCCTGCCATATTCCACACCTTCCTTCGTTTCCAACCTTGCAAATCTGGTGCTTGACGAACTGAAGAAGGACGCTGACGCTCTCGACGGACACAAGGTGCCTATGTTCAACAGCACAGTTGCCGAATTCACAGGCGGCTCTGACCATGTTGTACTCTCCGACCCTACTATCGGCATTCCTGCTCCGATGCTCGGTCAGTTCCCTGACTTCAACTACCATACAAACGGCGACACACCTGATGTTGTCGACCCATACATTCTCCACAAGTCCTGCTCCATCGCTGCGGCTTACGCATATATTCTTGCAACTCTCGACGAGGAAGATATGCCTGAAATCTTTGCGGCTCAGCTTCGTGATATGGTGAAGAAGCTCTCCGAAATCTCCGACAAGGCTAATGCAGGCCTTATCAAGGGTACTTCCAACAAGGCTTTCGACCATGTGACACGCTTCTATGTGGATTCCTGCGACCATCTCAAGGCATTTATTTCCAATAATGACCTTGAAATCCAGTCCCAGAAGGACAGACTGCTCTCTGTTGCCAAGACTATGTTCGAGCTTTGCGGCGGCAAGGGCGAGGAAATCGCTATCGATGAAGAGAAGGTTTATGTGCCTGAGCGTCTCTTTGTCGGTCCTATCGACAGACTCCATGTTTTCGCTAAAACTGAGGAACAGAAGGCGGCTATCAAGGCATTTGACAAGAATATCGCCCCTCTCGCAAAGGGC
>SVKW01000147.1 GCA_015068285.1 Oscillospiraceae bacterium
CTTTTCACTATTATCTTTTACTTAATTCAGCTACAGGGAGGGCACCCATGAAAAAGTTTATCACCATATCCTTTATAATCGCTCTTGTCATTGCCGTTGTGACCTGTAACTCCATCCCACCCCTGTCACAGCTTAATGATAACAATATATCCTCCCTTAAAGGCATAAAAGCTGAAAAACTCGTCGAAAAATGGGGCGAGCCGGGCGGCACTCTTTCGGGAATGTACGGCGATATCTGGCATCTTGACGATGAAAATATGCTTGTCGTTTACTATGACGGAATGGAAGACAGCAGGGTGCTCGATGCCCATATTGCGAAAATCCAGAGGGACAACAGCCGCGTATATGTCTACCGCGACAGCGAGGAAAAAGTTATAAAGCCGAGATTTGTCCTGCAGGAGAATGGAATGTTTTCCATGACATTTTCTGCCGTCAGCAGTTATATCGGCGTCGGAAAATATGAGCTGACCGATGAAACCCTGTCACTCTATACCGACGATGGCGATTTTGAGTATCATTTCAAAGTCACGGACAACGGCTTTGCTTTCGATGCGGAAAAATCTTCCGATATGACATGGTTTGCCAAAATCCCCGACGGCGCATTGTTTTATTAAAATTAAAGGACGGCATTTGCTGTCCTTTTTTATTGCCAATTATTGTTTTATGTGCTATGATAAAAGCATCAGAAAAAGGGGGAAATCTTATGAAAGTTCTGCTCATTCTCGTCGACGGAATGCGTCCCGATGCAATAAAAGACCATCCGCTGGCACAGAAATACATGGCAAAATCTGCCCACACCCTTAATGCAAGGACTGTTATGCCGTCCCTGACTCTGCCTTGCCACATGTCGCTCTTCCACTCTGTCGAGCCTGTGCGCCACAACACAACGACAAATACATTCATGCCGCAGGTGCGCCCTATCGACGGGCTTTTCGATGTGCTGAAAAACTTCGGCAAAAAGTCGGCATTTTTCTATAACTGGGAGCAATTACGCGATTTAGGCAAGCCGGGCTCGCTTGAATTATCTTACTACATCCACGGCGCAGACGAAAAATCCAATAAAAAGCTGACCGATGAAGCTATAAAATACATCGCGGAAGAAAATCCAGACCTTACATTCCTCTATCTCGGTCATGTCGATTCAGCAGGGCATAATTCCGGCTGGATGAGCGGGGAATATATGGATGCGATTGACAAAAGCTGGAAAAATATCGACCGTATTGTGTCGGCACTTCCGTCTGATTATGCCGTCATAATCACAGCCGACCACGGCGGGCACGACCGCACCCACGGCACAGAAATGGCCGAGGATATGCTTATTCCGATTATGATTATGGGCAAAAATATCGGGGCAAATCTCATCGAAAACGCATCAATTATGGACATCGCTCCGACGATAACAAAAATTATGGGCGTTTATCCTGCCCTTGAATGGGAGGGCAAAAGCCTTATATGACAAAAATAACCGATAAAAAGGCGGTGCGAAATCTTGCCATTCTCTTTGCCGCCACCTATATGATAAGCTACATCACCCGAATCAACTACGGCGCAATCATCTCCGAAATGGAAAAATCAACAGGAATGAGCAAAAGTATGCTTTCGATGGCGCTGACAGGCAGCTTTATCACATACGGCTTCGGCCAGGTCATCAGCGGTATTCTGGGCGATAAATTCTCGCCTAAAAGGCTTGTTACAATAGGGCTTTTCGCAACGGTTGCCATGAATCTCATCATTCCGCTGTGCGTAAACCCATACCAGATGACATTTGTATGGTGTATAAACGGCTTTGCCCAGAGCTTTATGTGGCCGCCCCTTGTAAGGCTTATGACAGCCCTGCTCACCACTGACGATTACAAGAAAACCGCCGCAAAGGTATCTTACGGCGCATCTGTCGGCACGATGGTAATGTATCTCGTTTCGCCGCTTGTCATCACAATGGCAGGCTGGAAGGCGGTCTTTGTCTTTTCGGCTGTATGCGCTCTCGGTATGATATTTATATGGAATAAATGCTGTAAGGACATCGACCATAAGACAACAAATGTAAGACACGCCAAAATCAACACAACAGGGCTGTTTACACCGCTTATGCTTGCTATAATGATGGCAATCATACTGCAGGGAATGCTCCGCGATGGCGTTACAACATGGATGCCGTCATATATTTCGGAGGTCTATGACATTTCAAACCTCATTTCAATTCTCACAGGTGTCATCCTGCCGATTTTCAGCATTCTGTGCGTCCGTATGGTTACGAAAATCTATGTGAGCTGGATAACAAATCCGATAACCTGCGCAGGGATTTTCTTTCTTGGCGGCTCGGTTTCGTCGGTTTTGCTTTACTTCCTCAACGGCTCAAACGCGGCATTTTCCGTCATTCTTTCGGCTGTGCTGACAGGCTGTATGCATGGCATAAACAATATGCTGGTGTCAATGCTGCCGCCGTTTTTCGCTAAATACGACAATGTTTCGACAGCTTCGGGCATCATCAACTCGTGCACATACATAGGCAGCGCAATTTCCACATACGGCATAGCCGTGCTGACAGAAAATCTCGGCTGGGATTTCACCATCGGAATATGGTGCATCATCGCCATAGCCGGCACAGCAATCTGCCTCGCCTGCGCAAAACAATGGCAGAAGGACAATATGTAGCACTATCTGACAACATCAAAAAAGCACCCGTCACCACCTAAAGCCTCCCCTTGAGAGGGGAGGTGGCACGCGTAGCGTGACGGAGGGGTAGAAAACTTAACACATCAAAAAAGCACCCGATCGGGTGCTTTTTCTATATTATTTACTTGATTTTTTCAAGCAGCATTTCTTTATCTCTCGGCAGAGTGCCCACAATCTTGATAGGGTTTGTGGCGTGTCTTGTGTCAAACATCGTCGGCTGCTTCAGATCGAGATGCTCGAGCAATGTTCTAATTTCAAGACGCTTTTCAGCGCCGTCAGCCTCGACAAATTCGCCCCTGCGGATCATATCTGCGATTTCGCTGCCTTCAAAAACTGTGAGATTCATTGTGACAACCTTGTAAGTCTTGAACTTGTTGACCATTTCGGCTGTCTTTATTGCGTTTTCAACGCCCTTGCCTTTGCCTGCAAGACCGTACATTACAACTGTTGAGAAAAGAATACCTGCTTCCGCCAGCTTTTCAGCCTGCTCAATAGCCATGGCAACTGTATGCCCCTTGCGAGCCTTTTTAAGCACTTCGTCATCGCCCGATTCAAAGCCGATGTAAAGAGCTGTGATGCCGCGGGCGCAAAGGTCTTTGAGCTGTTCCAGAGTGTATTTTGCCACAGTGCGGACAGAGCAGTATGCCGTAATGCGCGCGCAGTGAGGAAGGTATTTCTTGATAAGGTTGAGAATGGAAATCATACGGTCATAGCCGACACAAAGAGGGTCAGCGCCGACGAGGAATACCTTGTCAGACTGAGGGTCCACATTCTTCAGTTCATATTCAATATCGGTGAGCGCCACAGGCTTATAGGGAGTTTCTTTATACATAGTGCAGAATGTGCACATATTGTGAGGGCAGCCCGAAGTTACAGGCACAAGAACATTGCGCGCCTCGGTCGGCGGAAAATATATAGTGTCATTGCGGTACATAGCAAAACCTCCGTGAAGTCTTTATACCTTCATTATAGCACCAAAAAAATATATTTCAACACTTTATCGGAAAATGAAATAAGGGGAATTAACGAAAGCAGGGAAAAAGGGGAAAGGCGTATTGGAAGCGGCGTTACGCATATTATAAAAATATTTGTATTTGCTGAAACCTTTTTATGGGTTGGCGAGTCTAAAGGATATAAGAAAACAGAGAAAGAGGTAAAGAATGAATAAAAAAATATTGATGCTGTTAATTGTATTAATTGCAATAGCAAGTCTTATTGCAGGATGCTCGAAAGTAACGGGACAGGAGGATTTTGCGACTTCTGCGAGTGTAATGCAAAGTGAACCGATAACATCGGAAAGTCTTGAAGATGCATCGGAAGTAACAGGAAACGTAGAAGAAATAAAAGATTTTATGCTTATTGTAACAGATGATGATAATGTCAGCTATGCGTTTACTTTTGAAGAAAAGCCGGAAGGAATGGATGAGATAGCTGTCGGTGACAGGGTGCTTGTGACTTATACAGGAACGCTGTCAGAAATTGATCCTTTTATGGGAGAATTCAGCGTGAAATTATTATCCTCCGGCTCTCCTGATGATCTGGAGGAGGATTCGGACAAAAACCAGAACGGAAATGCGAAAGACCTGAAATCCCTTGGAATTACAGACCCCTATGTAAATCCCGATGTAACATTCAGTAATCTTGTTTCCGAAGAAGATAAAGCAGAGCTTATCAGCGATCTGGAAAAAGCAGGAATAAAGGAAGCTTATATTAAAGATTTTATTGACTATGTTGATCTCTATAATGAAACTGCGCCCCAATCGGTGCTCGACGGCTGGAACACTCTGGATAAGGTGAATTACGACCCTTATGAAATAAACGAAGTATGGGTGGAAAAATATCCCGATTTTGTCGGCGTCTGCTGCAGAATGGCGGCATTTACATTGTTGAGAGATGACATTCTGGTAAACAACGCTGATTTTCCAAAACCATCTATGTGGCCGCTGGCTTTTGACAGTAATTCCTTTGAAATGATGCCCGATAAATATATGACAGATGAAAACTTAGCGGCATTTGAAAACTTTTACGCGCCGATACCTACAAGCGCATCAACCGATAAAGAGGTGCAGAAAAAGGTTCTTGAGCAGGCACTCAAGGAGCGTGGAATTGAATTTAAAAATTCCGAATTGAAGTTTGTCGGTCTGGTTATGCACAATACTGTAGATGAAGCTGATACATTTCTGTTTATGGATCATGCAGGCGTGCTGTACGAAAAAAATGG
>SVKW01000010.1 GCA_015068285.1 Oscillospiraceae bacterium
ACAGTAGTGAAATTCATTTGTGCTGACAATACTTAGCTGGCGACGGCTTGGGAAGATAAGTAATGCCTACATTCAAAAAGTCACTCGTATGAGTGACTTTTTTCATTTCCCCATAAAGCGGGCTTTATGGGGTCCCCTTTTGATTGAATACTCGCTGGGCAAAATGAATTTGCCTGCTCGGTACGCGGACACTCGTCCGCGGTCGGGCGCTTGGCCCTCCTGAGCTAAGTCTTATGACTTGCTTTTTTTGTTTTATACTGACGTCTGCAGGGATGTCTTTTTACTTTCGGAACGTCGAGGACGCCGTTCCATACATTATATATTAAGCCTCCCCTTAACAGGGGGAGGCTTTTTTTGTATATTACTTTATCAGGCTGCCGCCCCATTCGATGACGGTAAAGCCTGTGCGTTCAAACTTTTCAAGCTGCTGCTCTGGGATTTCGATAGGTTTATCCAATGGTTTTAATGCCATATATACGCGCCGGATTGAGTCTGGCTGAGGTATTATTGTCAGCGGAGCGAACTCATCATAGTTTTCCCATTGGAATGATACTAAATTGTATGGATTATCAATCATGTAAGGCAGCCAGTAGACGATAAACTCGTTTATCTCATTCTGATTCAAACCGAGATAAGACAGCTTTTCCTGCAAAAATTCCACAGAATATTTGCCCTCTACAACAAAGCCTTCGGAGAAGTCTGGTGTGAATGCTGACCTTGCTTCCCAGAAAAGATAGCTGTGCATAATGCCGTTTTCGTCGATAATCTTACCGTTAGGACGAGCAACAACATTCCAGCCATCGCCCTTTTCGGGGTAAGTTACGAAAATCTCCCCGTTATCCACAGAAACATCGACGAAAACTCCCATTTCCTTTTCCGGATAGAGATAAATAACCGGTTTTTCTATGCCGAGCTCAACTCCGACAGGGTCACTTAAGCCGAAAAAGTGGAGTAAGGCATAAATAACAAACACTAAAACAAAAACAGCAAAAATTGTATTCAAAATCCGTTTGACGATTAACTTTTTCATAAAAACCCTCCTTTTATTTTATCATATCAAATAATTGAAGCCTGGTCAATTATGCCTTCTATATATAAGACCATTTACCTGTGTAAAATGGGACAAAATCCCAAAAAATATTTTTAAATTCTATTGACAAATGTTGACTTATATAATATTATATAAGTGGTTAGCAAAAGCTAACCGTATTTTAAAGATATTGGTTAGTGACAGCTAACCAACGAAAAATAATTCGGAGTTAATCATGATTAAACTTACCACGACGAATATAAAATATCTGATCACAATAAATCAGATCTACAATACAGAAAAAGGTGTTCGCTGCACAGATGTGGCCAATATTCTCGGCGTTTCCAAGCCGAGCGTCCATAGAATGGTGGAAAACATGAAAAATATGGGGCTTATTGACAAGGACAGATACGGCGAGATTTTCTTCACAGATATCGGCGAAGAGCTGGCGGCGAAATACAGCAGATATTATGAAGCTTTCAGCCATCAGTTTGGCCATTTTATCCCCGACGAAGTAGATAAAATTTCGGGTATATGCGCCTTTCTCGCAGAATTTACCACCGAAAGCATAGAAAAAATGTACAGAAGGCTGGCAAGCGTATAAAATATCGGGCAAAAGCGCATGATAACACAGGAGGCGCAATATGTCAGAAGAAATTTTAGTAAAATACGGAGCCCCTACTTTGGCAGGGCTTAAAACCGGAAATCTTATTTCCGTCAGCTATACATCTAAAGAACAGCTTACAAATGATATACGAAAGCTCAATATGCGACTTGGAAAAAAGGGCATACGGCTTATCCCTATGCGTCATTCCGATTCGCGGGCTCTCATTTATGTATACAGACCAGAGCATTTAAGGCGTGATTTCGCCTCAAATGATTCGGTTGAATTGCTTGAAAAATATGGTTACCCTCACCTCCATCCTGAAAAATGTGTTGTGCTCCTGGCAGACAAGCTCAGAAAGTCTGTTGATTTCCCCCATGAAATCGGTCTTTTTCTGAGCTATCCGCCGGAGGATGTACGAGGTTTTATTGAAAATAAACCGGGCAGCTGTAAATGCACAGGCTGCTGGAAGGTCTATGGCGATGAGCAAAAGGCTCTCAAGACCTTCGCCAAATACCAGAAATGCACCGATGTTTACTGCGCAATGCACAACAACGGCGCCCAATTGGAAAAACTGACTATCTCAAGTTAAAAATGCTACCCCATAATAAATTTTATAGGAAAGTCCCGCTGATGCCCTCAGCGGGCTTTTATTTTTGTATATATTTAATATAAATAGTAGTTACATTTTACGAAAAGTATGATATAATATCCATACAATGGATATTATACTGATTAAATAACAGTCATTTTGCTCCTGTCCTTACGGACAGAACCGCAAAATATGACTATTATACCAGCAGCCTGCGGCTTTATGGTATAATAACTATATATAACTAAATGGAGGTGGAATGGTATGATCTTCAGAGCAAAAGAGCTGGCGTATACCGCCTACTATCACAGGCTGACCGAAGATGACGGCAAGGTTTACTGCAGAGCGTTGGGCGCTGTCGTCACAAAGGACGAAGATTTCTGCCATAAATGTCCGCTTTCGGTAAAGTATGGCAGAAAGCATATCTGTTTCTATTTTGATCTTACACACGACGAGGATTTTCCGCCTGAAAAGGAGAAAATATTCCATGATGGCATAATTCTCGCCGGAATAAGCCCTGAGTTTCCTGCGTTTTCCGCTCTCAGCGAGCGCTGGGGTGAGATGAACAACAATGCTTTTCTCAATAACTGGGAGCATAAAGAGCGTGTTGACCTGGAAAAAGCTTTAAATAGAGCGGCGATTGCCTATAAAAATCAGCCTGAAAAGATGCGTGACTGCATTGAAAGGGCTTATGAAGTCAGCATAAACACAACACGCACAGATGAAATCGAAAAAGTAATAGGCGAAATCCTTAAGGGTATAGAATAACATAAGTTGGGGAGACATTATGAAGAATATACTTGTTATCGGAAGTCTTAATATGGACCTTGTTATAAATACAGAGCGTCTGCCGCAGGCAGGCGAGACAATTCACGGCAAGGGCTTTGCTCATTTTCCTGGCGGCAAGGGGGCAAATCAGGCTTCGGCTTGCGCCCGCGCAGGTGGCAATGTGAAAATGCTGGGCAAGGTAGGGAATGATGCCTACGGCGATATCCTGCTGAAAAATCTCAGCCATGACGGTGTAAACATAAACGGCATCGAGCGCGAGGATATTTCCACAGGCGTTGCCGTCATCACAGTTTTTGGCGGTGAAAACTGCATAATCCTCGATAAGGGCGCCAACGGGCTTGTGGACAAGGACTACATCGACCGCCACATGGATGCCATAGACTGGGCGGATTTTGTCATTATGCAGTATGAAATCCCGATGGAAACTGTGGTTTATGTGGCTCAGATAGCAAAAAGCAAGGGCAAAACTCTCGTTATTGACCCTGCTCCTATGATGGATGCACCAAACGAGCTATATAAAATGGCGGACATTATTCTTCCTAATGAGACCGAAACTGCTCAGCTTATCGGCGAGGAATATGACAGCGAAACTGCCGTTAAGAAGATGGCGGAAATGGGCCCTGCAAATGTGATTATGACTCTCGGCAAAAAGGGAAGTCTTTATTATAACGGCGAGAAGCTGATAAATCAGCCTGCCTTCAAGGTCAAGGCTGTCGATACAACGGGCGCAGGTGACTGCTTCACAGGCTCTCTTGTTGCTCATCTGGCATCGGACAAGACTATGGAAGAAGCGCTTGAATTTGCATCGAAAGCCGCGGCTATAGCCGTCGGCAGACGGGGCGCACAGCCTTCCTTCCCGTGGAAAAGCGAGGTGGAAAAATGGAGAAAGCCAAAAAAGTAGCTGTAAGATTTCTTGTAAAACTGCTGATAGTGGTGCTTGTGCTTGGGGTAATCATCGGCGGCGCTATGGGCTACTATCTCAGTAAGAATTACGATGCCGATATTGAGGCTATCGGAAAGCTCAATTACGGCAAACACACCGTCAAAGAAGAGGGGAAAACCATGGTTTTCATCCCTGACGGCGATATAAAGGCAGGATTTATCTTCTATCAGGGCGGCAAGGTCGACCATGTTTCCTATTCGCCCCTTATGAGCGCCCTTGCGGAAAAGGGCGTGCTTTGCATCGTGCCTTCAATGCCATTCGATATGGCGGTTTTCAATACAGATGCGGCAGCCGGGCTGAGGGAAGATTATCCACAGGTTGAAAAGTGGTACATCGGCGGTCATTCTCTCGGCGGTGCGATGGCGGCAAGCTATCTTGCCGAAACGACGGAAGAATATGACGGGCTTATTCTGCTTGGAGCCTATACAACTGCCGATTTGTCGGCGAAAAATCTCGATGTCCTTACTGTGTACGGCACAGAGGACAGGGTAATGAACAAGAAAAACTACATAGCAGGCTGGGATCTTCTGCCGAAAGAGGCGGAGGAATATGTCATCCGCGGCGGCAACCACGCATATTTCGGCTCTTACGGCGAGCAGAAGGGCGACGGAACTGCCAAAATCACCAATAAACAGCAGATAGACTTGACAGCCTCGGCAATAGCCGAATTCGTAAGATAAACAAAAGCACCCGTAAGGGTGCTTTTTTTATAGCAAAGTAAAGTGATTTTTTCTGCTTTCCAGAATGCCCTCTTTGCGGAGCTTGCTTATTTCCAGGGAAAGTCCGCTTCGGTCGACCTCAAGGTAATCGGCAAGCCCCTGACGGTCAAAGGGAATGTCAAAGCTCATTCTGCCCTGCGACTTTGATTCATAATTGAGATAGGTAAGCAGCTTTTCCCTCGTTGTCCGCTTGGAAATTATGTCTATCTTGCGGTGAAACATAAGGGATTTTTCCGCTAAATCGTGCATCAGATTGCGTATGAGAGCGTTGTGAAAACGGCAGTTGTTGGAGCAGGTGTTGAGAATGCGCTCGATATTTATAAACATAATCTCGCTTTCCTCGTTGGCGACGACCGAAACAGGAATAGCCGCCACGCCGGCGCAGGCGAAAGCTTCGGCAAAAATCCGTGAAGGCGTAACCATACTGAGAATACTGCGGTTGCCGTAAATATCAAGCTGTTCAATGCACACCGAGCCACTCAGCACAATGCCCACATATTTTCCTGCGCTGCCCTCAGGCAGAATCGTGTAACGCTTGTCAAAAGTTTCGACCTTCGCACCAAGACAGCCAAGCATTATTTCAAGGTCGGCTTCGTCAATGCCGGCAAAAAGCGGGCATTTTTTCAATATTTCCATATATTTTTTCATAAGCTTCTCCATTTTGTTGAAAATTCAACAGAACTATTATGTGAATTATACTATAATATAATCATAAAATCAAGGAGGACTTATTATGATCCGTAAAATTATAAAAATAGATGAAGAAAAGTGCAACGGCTGCGGTCTGTGCGCAAGAGCCTGCCATGAAGGCGCTATCGAAATGATTGACGGCAAGGCGAAGCTTACAAGAGAGGACTACTGCGACGGTCTGGGCGACTGTCTCCCTGCCTGCCCTATGAATGCCATAAGCTTTGAAGAGCGCGAAGCCCCTGCATACGATGAAGCGGCAGTTAAAAAGGCACAGGCTGAAAAGGCGAAAAAGGCATTTGTCTGTCCCGGTCAGGCGGCAAAAGCTATCGCAAGAGAAAAAGCAGAGCCTGTGAGCAGCAATGACAGCCCAAGCCGACTTGCCCAATGGCCATGCCAGATAAAGCTTGTGCCTGTGAATGCCCCATATTTTGACGGCGCAAAGCTTCTCGTCGCGGCCGATTGTTCGGCATTTGCCTATGGCAATTTCCATGAGGAGTTTATGCGTGACCATATCACACTCATCGGCTGCCCTAAGCTTGACAGCGTAGATTATTCGGAAAAGCTTATGGCAATCATCGCAAATAATGATATAAAGAGCGTAAAAATCGTCCGTATGGAAGTGCCTTGCTGCGGCGGACTTGAAAATGCAGTAAAACGCGCTCTTATGAACAGCGGTAAGTTCATCCCATGGCAGATAGTGACAATTTCCACAGACGGCAGGATATTGGATTAGGTATATGCTCAACAGATACTGAAAATACCTTAATTTTAGTGTTGCAAAAAGGGGGCAGAATAGGCTATAATATAATAAAGTACAAAAAAGGGGAAACGTATATGAAAATTACAAATGACATCATTTATATCGGCGTTAACGACCATGAAATAGACCTTTTTGAAGGACAGTACATCGTGCCAAACGGAATGGCATATAATTCCTATGCAATCATTGATGAAAAGATTGCGATTATGGATACAGTCGATGCCCGCTTCACAGAGCAGTGGCTCGATAATATCAGCAAGGCTCTTGACGGCAAGGCACCTGATTATCTCGTAGTACAGCACATGGAGCCTGACCACTCGGCAAACATCAGGAACTTTGTTGAAAAGTATCCTGAGGCAAAAATCGTTTCCTCGGCAAAGGCTTTCAATATGATGAAAAACTTCTTCGGCACAGATTTTGCCGAAAAGCAGGTAGTTGTAGGCGAAGGCTCCAAACTCAATCTCGGCAAGCACGAGCTTACATTTGTGACAGCTCCTATGGTACATTGGCCTGAAGTCATCGTTACATACGATGCACTCGATAAAGTCCTTTTCTCGGCTGACGGCTTCGGCAAGTTTGGCGCGCTGGACATCGAGGAAGAATGGGACTGCGAAGCTCGCCGCTATTATATCGGCATCGTAGGTAAGTACGGCGCACAGGTGCAGGCTCTTCTCAAAAAGGCGGCGGGACTTGAAATTGAAAAAATCTGCCCGCTTCACGGTCCTGTTTTAACTGAAAATTTAGGTCATTATATAAATCTTTATGACATCTGGTCGAGCTATCGCCCTGAGGACGAAGGCGTGCTTATTGCATATACTTCGATTTACGGTAATACAAAGAAGGCTGTTATGTATCTTGAAGAACAGCTTAACAAGCTCGGCGCGCAGAATGTTAATGTGGTTGACCTTGCTCGCTGTGATATGGCTGAAGCTGTTGAAGATGCATTCCGTTACAGCAAGCTTGTTCTTGCAACAACAACATACAACGGCGATATTTTCCCATTCATGCGTGAGTTTATCGAGCATCTCACAGAGCGTAACTTCCAGAACCGCACAGTTGCTTTCATCGAAAACGGCTCGTGGGCTCCTATGGCGGCAAAGGTCATGAAGGGTATGCTTGAAAAGAGCAAGAATATCGTCTATGCTGAAAATAATGTAAAGATCATGTCGGCAATGAACGATGAAAATAAGGCTCAGCTCGAAGCTCTTGCAAAGGAACTTTGCACAGAATGTAAGGAAAAGGCTTGCGAGGTTGCAACAGGCGAAGGCGAAAAGTACGCTTGCGGCATCTGCGGCTGGACTTATGATGAAGCCGTCGGCATTCCTGAATTGGGCGTACCTGCAGGCACAAAGTTTGAATGTCTGCCTGCAGATTTCCGTTGCCCACTCTGTAAGGTCGGCAAGGAGCATTTCAAAAAGGCGTAATTTCCCGTTCAGCCTCCCCTGTGTAAAGGGAGGGGGACCGCTATCAGCGGTGGAGGGGTTGTTTTATTACAATAATACACAAAACAAAAGACAAGGCTTATCACCTTGTCTTTTTCTTTATTTTCGGGGCTGTCAGTCCAAAGCTCATATTGAGAAGCCTGATTATTTTATCGTCATCACAGCTTCCGTCGAGGCAGACCGAAACCCAGTTGTTCTTGTTCATGTGATAGGCGGGGAAGATGCCGCTTTCCTGCCGTAAAGCGCCTGTGAGCAGCGGCTCGCACTTGAGATTTACAATATCAATTTCACCCTCGCCCAGCCCAAGCTTGTTTTTTGGAATGTTCATGATAACGGCAAACCACTTTCTGTTCACATCGTGGCGGAAAACCATATAGTCGGGGTGGCTTTCCCACGGATGCTCGGGAGAAACGCCGTAAGAATCGGCTATGTAATTTATAAGCATATTTTTATCCATAGTGCGCCCTCCTTACGCCTTAATTATACTACCAAAAATATTTCACGGCAACAGCAAAATTGTCTCTTGACAAAATGTCAGAATAGCAGTATAATAGCACTCCAACTCAATTTCAGGGGTTTGGTTGTCAAAGTAAACATCAACAACAGCAGCCATTGAATATGGTTGAAGCAACCATTGAATATGACATAGTGCAGTTATCGGCGAGATATTTTTTCATCAGAACGTGCAAAAAACGCAGGCAATACTTTGTGTATTAACGAGGCTTTTTGTGCGTAAATGGTGGAAAAAGAGCCGCCGAGAAGTGTGCTGGTGATATATTCTATGGTTGCCAAGTAGAAAGGAAGTGTAACTATGGCAAACAGACCGGTATTTTCAGCAAGCGAAAGAGCTCATTTAGTCGACGTATTCCCTGTGGAATTCGTATGGAATAAGGGGCTCGCACCAAGTCAGAAACAGAAGAATATCGTGGCTATCCACGATGGGTTCAAGAGAAGATTCCCTGAGAAAAACATTCTCGAAATATCTTCCAAGTCTCTCAACCCGCTGGGCGTAAAGCTGAGCGCATTCAACCTCAAAAAATTCGTGCCGTCTGTCGGTAAATACGTTTCCGTTGAATGTATTTATCAGGGCGCAAAGGTCTTTGCCGCAGGCGGACCTTACACAGACCTGTACTTAGGTACATCAAGAGCGGCGAAAGGCGACAGCCGTCTTAAATCTTCAGGCGCACTTCGCGGCTTTTCCTTTGAAGGAAAAAACTATCCTCTCACTCCTGTGACAGCTTTTTATGATTGGCTTTACATCTCAGCCCTTGTGGAAAACAAGGAGCTTGCCGATGAATTGCTGCAGTATGACAGCTTCACAGACATCGAATTCAGTCCGGAAAAAAGTAAAAATTGTCAGGCGAGAGCGGCAGCGTGCTTTGTGGCTCTCCATCGTAAGGGATTGCTCGAATGTGTAAACGATTTTGAGCAGTTCGTAAAAATCGCATATTAAAAATCTATAACAACCCCTCCACCATTCTATTGAATGGTCCCCCTCCCCTTACACAGGGGAGGCTTAGTTGGGCAACAAAAAAGCTCCGTAAAAACGGAGCTTTTTCTATGTAACAATATCTTATCTGTTGAGGATGAGCTTTGTGAGTTCAACTGGATCAACGATTTCGTTGCCCTTGTAAACACGCATATTGCCGGAAGCGATTTCGTCGATGAGGATAACTTCGTTGTTGTTGTAGCCGAATTCAAACTTGATATCCCAGAGGTCGAGACCGATGGACTTAAGGTCATCAGCAACGATCTTTGTGATCTTGAGTGTCTGTTCCTTCATGCTCTTGAACATTTCTTCGCTCATAACGCCGAGAGCTGCGAGGCCTTCGCTTGTTACGAGTGGGTCGCCCTTAGCGTCGTTCTTGAATGTGCATTCAACATAGCCGCCTTCGAGCTTTGTGCCGTTTTCGATGTATTCGCCGTATCTGCGAACAAAGCTGCCTGTTGCAACAAGGCGGCAGATAACTTCGAGACCCTTGCCGAATACTGTAGCAGGAAGAACTTCCATAGTAGCGTTTTCAACGTCTGCGCTTACATAGTGAGTCTTGATGCCAGCCTGCTTGAGGAGTTCAAAATAATAAACGGAAGTCTTGAGGTTTGCCTTGCCAATACCGTCGATTGTGAGACCAACTGCGTTTTCGCCTGGATCGAATACGCCGTCCTTACCTGTAACGTCGTCCTTGAACTTAAGGTTAACGTTGCCGTTAGGGAGCTTGTAAACGTCCTTTGTCTTACCCTTGTAAATCAATTCCATGTGTAGAACACTCCTTCTATTTTATGAATAAATAAACTGAACTTTCAGGGGAAAAACTTCTCCCCCATGTTAATAGAATATCACTTTGTGGCTTATATGTCAATAAAAAGTTTAAAATGTCGCAAATAAAAATTCATGAGAATATTGGGATATTATAACTGCCCTACTTTATCAGCATCTCATAAGTGCGGAGAATTGTGAGAGCGCTCTGCTCGCAGGTGTAAACACCAGTAGGGTCGAAGTTATCATTGCCCACGCCGTTCATAATGCCTGCGGCGCTGATAGCGGCAACGGCATCCTTTGCCCATGGTGCAATCTTGTTTGCATCGGCAAAATTATCTGCATTGCCCTTTGGAAGCTTGTAGCCGAGAGCATTGCAAAGACGATAGAGAATAGTCGCCGCCTCCTGGCGTGTAAGCTGACCTTGTGGGTCAAAAATCGTATCCGACTTGCCGTTTATAACGCCGTTTGTGTACATGGAGTAAACCGAGGTTTTATTGGAAGGAATATCAGTAAAAGGCATAGGGTATTTGCCATTTGTTGAAGCAGGGAACCATTTGGCTCTGTATTCATCGTAGGTCAGACCTTTGAAAACATGTGTGCCCCATAAATGAGAAACCATATCATTCAGCATAGCGTGGACAAACTGCATTCGTGTGGCAGGCTTCTGGTAGCCTGTCGGATGGGCAGCGCCTTCGTAAGGGACAACGCTTTCATCACTGCCACATAAAACGGTCTGATATTTTTCAATTTCAGCCTTTGCCCATGGGCTTGGATAGCTTGGAGTATAATCAGGGAATACAGCTGTATCAAGAGAGAAAACTTTGCATAAAAGCTGGCGCATATAATTGATCTTTTTGATTGCAAGACAGTCAGGATATTTCATAGCAAGCAGCTTGATTTCACCGCAGTCGTCACCCCAGCCACTCAACAGCGCATCAAAGGTTTCGGCAAGGTCTTCATTGTATGCAGTTGACGCATAAGCGGATACATGGGTAGGACCTTCGCTACCTTTGAGGACATTCCATTCCTGCTTTACAGCAGACGACTTGTAAAGCTGAGGAAGAACAGTCATAAATACCATATGACCATATTCATGAGGGAAAGAGGAAGCTGCAGAAAATGGAGCCAGGTCTATCTGAACTTTTGCAGGAGTATAGAATCCGCCGTAATCGGGAGAATCATGATTGGTGTTTCTCAGGTCTTCAATTTTGAGAGTTTTTCCCATTTTGGTGAGCTGAGCAGCAACTTTTTTGTATAAAGCTTCAGGAATAATCCTGATTTGTGTTTCAAGCTCATTCAGGTCATATATGCTCTGTGCAAAATATTCTGAAATCTTAAGATTATAGGCTTTTTCCATTTCAGCCTTTTTCTTTATGCGTTCAGCTTCGGCTGCGGCATCTTTGGCAGCTTTTTCTTCAGCCAGTCTTTTGTTTACTTCTGCGGCAGGAATAGGAGTATCAAGCTTTTCCCATTCGTTTTCACCCACTTCAATATAGAGCTGGTTGCCTTCTTCATCTAAAATTTCAATATTTTCATAAGTGCCGTCTTCATGATAAATAGTGAGTGTTCCGGGAAATTCCATTCCGGTGATAAAATCATAGTAATGGGATACCGAATCAACATGGAATGCGTTTATCGGCATGGCAAGCATTGAAAATGTCATTGCCGCCGCTAAAAAGAGGGAAATAAGCTTCTTTTTCATAATTTTACCTCACTTTACTTTGTTAGCATTTCATAAATGCGGAGAATTGTGAGAGCGCTTTGTTCGCAGGTGTAAACACCTGTAGGGTCGAAGTTATCGTTGCCTACGCCGTTCATAATGCCTGCGGCGCTGACAGCGGCAACGGCATCCTTTGCCCACGGAGCAATCTTGTTTGCATCGGCAAAATTATCCGCGTTGCCCTTTGGAAGCTTGTAGCCTAATGCATTGCAAAGTCTGTAAAGAATAGTCGCCGCCTCCTGGCGTGTAAGCTGACCATAAGGGTCAAAAATCGTATCCGACTTGCCGTTTATAACGCCGTTTGTGTACATGGCGTTGACTGCGCGTACAAGATAATAGCTTCTCATGGAGCTGATGTCTGTGAATGGTACATCATATCCATTGCCCACCTGCTTTACAGGCGGAGTCCACTTTGCCTCGTATTCGTCATAGCTCATATTGCCGAAATAGCGGGCGGAATACAGGTTGCGTATCATATCCTCGGATATCGAATAAACAAACTGCAGACGGGTGGCAGGCTTCTGATAGCCTGTTGAATGAGCATTGCCCGGATATGGCACAACGCCATCTTCACTGCCCTTTAAAGTGTTCTGATATTTTTCAATCTCAGCCTTTGCCCATGTACTTGGCTCGCTTGGTGTCAGCTCAGGGAAGACTGATTTGTCAAGAGAGAAAGCCTTGCAGAGAGTATCGAGCATAAGATTTGCCTTTTTCACCGCAAGACAGTCAGGGGTGTCAACCGCCAGGCTTCTTATGTAGGAAGTGTTTGTCAATATCTGGCTGAAAGTTTCGGCAAGATCCTCCTGATAGTCGGTTTCAGCATAAGATGTAACATGGGTTGGGCCTTCGCCGCCCTTGAGAGCATTCCATTCATTTTTAAAGGTGGAAGAATTATAAAGCTGAGGAAGAACAGACATAAAGATAAAATGACCGTATTCGTGGACGAATGCAGATGTTGCCATAAGGTAAATTGCCACTTCGCCCGATGTATAGTAGCCTGCATAGCCTGCCATACTGGTGCTGCCATTGGAGAAGTCGTCAATTTTGAGTGTTTTGCCCTTTTTCGCCATCTGTGCTGCCGCTTTTTCACGCAAAGAGGCAGGAATAAGCTTGAGATGATATTCAAGCTCATCGAGAACAGATGTATTTGAGGCATAATCATCGGTGAGTTTGATTTTATAAGCCTTTTCCATCTCGGCCTTCTTTTTTGCTGTGGCAGCCTTTTCAGCCTTTTCGGCTTCGGCCTGCTGACGGGCTACTTCCTCGGCAGGGAGAGGGGTGTCGAGCTTTTCCCACTCATTTTTGCCGACCTGAACATAAAGCTGGTTGCCGTTTTCGTCGAAAACAGGAAGCTTGTCATAGCCGCCGTTTTCGTTTTCCACAAGGAGATACATACTGAGCAGCTCACCTGTGATAGGGTGATATGAACTGGATACAATGCCCACGTAAAATGCACTTGCAGGGGTGATGAGCATTGAAAATGCCATTACAGACGCTAAAATGAGAGAAATAAGTTTCTTTTTCATAATTTTACCTCGCGGTTATGAATTGTTTATATATTCATCTTACACTATATTATAATAAAAAGCAAGGCGGGATAAAAAGAAAAGGCCTCATTGCATAACAATGAGAACCGGTTTAAAGTTTTAGTGAAGTATGGCTTCGCCAAATGAAGATATGCCTATGGCATAGTGAAGTTAAGTGTGCCGTCCATGCCTGCAGGTACTTCACTTGCGAAGCAAACTTCACGCACCAACGGTGCACTTAATGGGCCGCAAGGCACACTTAGTTGAAAAAAGTCTCTTTTGTCTATCTGACAAAAGAGACTTTTTTCCTGGTGGAGGCGAGGGGAATCGAACCCCTGTCCGAAAACCTATCCATACATCTTTCTACGAGCGTAGGCAGCTTTTTACATTCCCTCGCCGTATCGTCAACTGCCGGACTATACAGCTTGGTAGCTTCATGATGCGTGGCGTATTCAAAGCTTTATACACTCACGGACGCTACTGTTCCACGCCCTGACATCGGTTCGTAGCCCTCCCGACCGGACGGCCGCTTAATTAAGCAGCAACTAATGTTGTTTTGTTAGTTAATTTATAAGTGTGCGTTTTTAAGAGGGCGCGCCCCCTCTGCTCGCTTAACATACTTCAAAATCCCCGTCGAAACCTTTACGCCCCCATATAGAAATGAAGCGCATTTAATGCATTATGCAGCCGTTGGCTATGAAGTGTGCTTCGCGCATGAAGTGGACATTCACTTCGTGCTTCATTGAAGCTTTTGTTATCTGTCCTTGAGAGTTCTTTCGATAAGGCGCTTTGTGTCACGCTCGGCGGCGCTGTCGCGCTTGTCGTAAAGCTTTTTACCACGGCATACACCAAGCTCAAGCTTGACCTTGGAGTTCTTGAAATAAAGAGCCAGCGGCACAAGAGCCATACCCTTCTGCATGACCTGCTGCTGAAGCTTGAGTATCTCGCGCTTGTGAACGAGCAGCTTACGCACTCTCATAGGGTCTGTGTTGAAAATATTGCCCTTTTCATAAGGGCTGATGTGCATATTATAGACGAAAAGCTCGCCGTTTTTCACCTGACAGAAGCAGTCCTTCATGCTTACTGTGCCTGCGCGGAGAGATTTGACTTCCGTACCCTTGAGGGAGATGCCGGCTTCAAGCTTTTCCTCAACGAAATAGTCATGGTACGCCTTACGGTTAGCCGCGATCTGCTTTGTACCACTCTTATCCATAAATCATACCATCCTTTCGTGAATTATTTCTGCATTTACTATTATATAATGACTATACCCTAAAGTCAAGTTACAATCATATTACAATTTTCCCTATAAAATGAGCCTCCCTTTGGTAATGGCCCAGGCCACCCTCTCTTGACCTTCGGTCAATTCACCTTGAGGGAGGTGCCCGAAGGGCGGAGGGAGTGAAGCTTTCATATTGTGTCATTCTGAACGAATATGAAGAATCTCCTCTGATTTGCACAATCCATGTAGGGGAGGGTCTCTGCGCCCTCCCGCAAATTGCCGAAGGCAATTTATTCGCCTTACTTATTCTGCGAGCATTTCGCCGCATCAATGGCAAGCACGATCATCAATGCCGTCAGCTCATTCGCCTTGTCGTCATATTCGATGGTGTATGTATCGGTCCAGTTGAAAAGCTCCTTGCTTGCCGTAACGACAGTGTTGCCGTAGCCGTCGCGCACATCGTATTCCCATTCAAAATAGTCGCCCTCAACAGTCCAGTTTTTGTAATCAAGAGTGAAAACAGGCTTGAAAAATGTGAATTCCTTGCGGATACAGCCCACCTGCTCGCCGTTTATAATGATGTTGAAACGGGGCAGGAAAGTGAAAATCTCCTCTCTTATCGTGCCTATATGCACGCCGTGGGCATCGTAGATGTTCAGCTTGTGTCCCCATGCAAGCTCGCCTTTAACTGTGTAGACGGTCTCGCCTTGTTCATTATAAATATCGTAGCTGTCAAACCACGAAAAAAATCTCTGCTTGAATAAAAGTTTCATTTTGATTCCTTTCTGAAATTACTTTGTGGAAATGCTGTAGAAGCCAAGCTGTCGAATGTAGGCAAAAATCGAAGCCCAGTCGCCGGTATTATATGCGTCAAGTGTTCTGTTGAGAAAATCGTTGGTTATATCAGTTTCGTATGTATCGGTTATGATATATCTGTCAGGCTTTTCAAAAATATTCAGCAACTGATTTTTTATTCCATCGTGGTAAATATCTGTTCTCAATGGCTCGTCAAGCTGGTTGAGCATCGGTATTCGTGTGACAAGGCGTATTTTTTCGGCATTTTCAATTTCAGTCTGATACTTTTCAACAAGCTTCTGAGAAAACGCATCTTCACCGTCACTATTGATTATATTATAAGATCTGACAATATCGAGCGGAGTTGCGTGTTTGATGAGAAAATTGCGTGTGACTATTTCGCCATCAATAACAGCTTCAACGGAATATTTATTGAAAATTTCAGCGACAGTGTTGAACATATTGTCATACCGTCCGATAAATACAGCGCCGATAACTGCAATAAGAATCAGAACAATAACTATTTTCTTCATAACAGACTCCTTTCGTTCTCCATTCAGCCTCCCTTGCCTAAAGGGAGGGGGACCGCCGTATTGCGGTGGAGGGATTTAAAAATGTCACTCTTAACGAAAGTTAAAAATCTCCTGCGGTTTACTACATAAATGCCTTTTCGCCCAGTATTGCAAGAGCAGCAAGATTTACAGGCAGTGCCGCGATAAAGGGCAGGGCAAGGTCGAGCGCCATTTCAAGCTTCGAGGGATATTCCGGCTTGCTGATATTGCTGTTTTTGAAAGTATTGTGGTAGTCCGAGCCGCTTCTGAACATTCCTATCATAAAAAATGAATCGGTGCCGCTCATTCGCGGACGGGAAAACTTTGAAAATGTCAGCGGAAGTCTGAGCAGTCCGATGGCAAAGCCGACAGACGATGCCCCCATAAGACTGCGCCCCAGATATTCCATATCCGTGTTGCCCGAAAGCAAACGTAAACCCACAACAGCCGCCATTATCCCGATATAAATAAGAAAATTACGCAAATGCCGCTTCATAACGGACTCCTTTCTATAAACCTTGCCTCGGGCGGGCATGGAAACCCGCCCCTACGTACAACTATTAAAACCGGATTGTAGGGGAGGGTCTCTGCGCCCTCCCGAAAATTATCGTATAAGATAAATAACCCCAACTGCCATTGAACCGATACCAACGATATAAGGCAGGAGAAAGAGCGTTATTTTCAGCGCCATACTGTCCTCTTTTTTCGGCGCATCAATATATGTTTTTTGAGTTTCAAACTGAGGTTTTTCAGCCTTCATCATAAGCTTTGGATCGCCTGTATAGGTAAGATTTGTAACTACCGAATTGAGATTTGGGGACAGACCGCTCTGTGGTCCTGCTGTCATATTGCCGGGAACAAGAGGTGCCGATCTGTCGCTCTTTTTGCCAAGAAATCCACAGAAAACAATAACAGCAAGTCCGCCATAAGCCAGACCGTTCATTATGTTATACATCGTGAACATTCCGTCTGCCCTGTGAGTGTACGAAAAAATTATAACAGCCAGAGCAATGATAAGAAGATAAATTGATAAGCGAATAACTACCTTCTTCATAACGGACTCCTTTCAAAAATATGTAAGGGACGGTATTTATAACGTCCCGATTACCAGTTTATCAGCCACATAATGCCGACAGCCATTGAGCCGATGCCGACGACAAACGGGAGAACAAAGAGAATTATTCTCACAGCGAGAGGGTCTTCTTTTTCTGTGATATATTCCTTTTTTGAATGGGTTGGCACAGGCTTTTTCATTGCTTCGATAACATCCTTTGCGGCGCTTTCAAAAACAAGGACGGAGAAAATTGACCTTGGATTGAGAGGAAGACCATGCGAACGGTTTGCAGGAAGATGCATCGGGGCAACTGTCATGGCATGGTTGCCCTTTTTGCTCACAAATCCGAAAATTACGAAAACCAGAAGTCCGCCGTAGGCAAGACCGCTCATTATATTATATGTGGTGAAAAATCCTTCGTCCCGGTTGAACAGTGCAAAAATGAGAAAAACTGCGGCGATAACGAGGAAATAGGTGACCAATGCCTTCAAAATCTTTTTCATAACGGACTCCTTTCAAAATGTTTCCTGCGGTACGTCGGGGACATTCACGAATGTCCCGGCTTCGTTTAATTATTGATAAAATTATATCATAACGGGACATATAATTCAATTGACCGAATAAACGAAGTTGTTTATGCCTTTTTATGCATTGCTTATATTTGCCTTTGAAAGTTATAATACCTATTTGAAATGCCGGGAAATTGTCGAGATTTAGTGTTAGAAAATTCAAAAATTACAAATCTTACCTCAAACATAGGCGAAAAACATACAAAAAAGTGGCGTATTACCGCAAAATCCCGCGATACGGATTTAGGCGTAAAGGAAAAATTTAATCAATCCCGTCGGAGACACCACAATGTTTGCAAAACAAACAATTCATGCCGTCAGGCAATTCATGATGTACGGCATCAATTCACGGCGAAGCCAATTCATTTGTTATAATTTCATCTTATAGATATATAAAAATATATAAATTGCAATTTATAGGTGAAAATGGTAAAATACTATTTAATAGTGGAAAAGTCTGCGGTTTTGTGGTACAATGATAATAATGGAGGAGTATGCCCTCCAGTCCGCTATGAAATAATATAATTTACGGAGGATATATCATTGATTACTGTTTCTGAGCTTACCCACGGCTTTGATGGGCAAACTCTGTTTAAGGATGTAAACCTTAAATTCACACCGGGCAACTGCTACGGTGTTATCGGCGCCAATGGTGCCGGCAAATCCACATTCCTCAAGATTCTCTGCGGTGTCCGTGAGCCATTACGCGGCGACATCATTCTTGCGCCTAATGTGAGAATGTCTGTCCTCAAGCAGGACCACTTTGCATTTGAGGAATACACAGTTCTTGACACTATTATCATGGGCAACAAGCTGCTCTATGACACAATGAAGGAAAAGGATGCCCTCTATATGAAGGAGGATTTCACAGAAGAAGACGGCTTCAAGGCTGCCGAACTGGAAGAAATCTTCGCTGAACAGGACGGCTGGGAAGCTGAAAGCAATGCATCCCGTCTTATTCAGGGTCTCGGTCTTTCCGAAGACATTCTCTATAATATGATGAGCTCCCTTTCCGAAAAGGAAAAGGTCAAGGTGCTTCTTGCACAGGCTCTTTTCGGCAATCCTGGCGTTCTGCTTCTCGACGAACCGACAAACGGTCTTGACCTGGCTGCGACAGAATGGCTCTGTGACTTCCTCATGGAATACGAAGGCACAGTTATCGTAGTTTCCCATGACCGTCACTTCCTCAATACTGTCTGCACACATATCGTCGATATCGACTATGGCAAAATCAAGATGTATGTCGGTAACTATGAATTCTGGTATGAATCTTCCCAGATGATCCAGAACCTCATCAAGAATCAGAACAAGAAGGCTGAAGAAAAAATCAAGGAGCTTGAAAACTTTATTGCACGATTCTCTGCAAATAAGTCCAAGTCCAAGCAGGCAACTTCCCGCCGTAAGATGCTGGAAAAGCTCACTCCTGAAGAGCTCCCTGCCTCCTCCCGCCGTTATCCGTTCGTCGGATTCACACAGGACAGAGAGGTCGGCAAGGATATTCTCACAGTTTCGGGCGTTTCCCATACAGTTGACGGCGTGAAAGTCCTCGATAATGTCAGCTTCTCCCTCAATAAGAACGACAAGGTGGCTATCGTTTCCCAGAACGATATCGCAAACACAACACTTATGAAGATCCTCGCCGAGGAAATCACTCCTGACGAAGGCACAGTCAAGTGGGGCGTTTCCACATCCCGTTCCTATTTCCCACAGGATAACACACCTTTCTTTGAAGGCTGTGAGCTTTCCATTCTCGACTGGATGCGCCAGTATTCCAAGGACACTTCCGAAACATATCTCCGCGGATTTATGGGCAGAATGCTCTTTTCCGGCGAAGAAATCTTCAAGAATGTCCAGGTGCTTTCCGGTGGTGAAAAGGTCCGCTGTATGCTGTCCAGAATGATGATGTTCGGCTCCAATGTATTGCTTTTGGACCAGGTCACAAACCATCTCGACCTTGAAAGCATTGAAGCTGTCAACAAGGGTCTCTGCGCATTCCCCGGCAATGTGATTTTCGTTTCCCACGACTATGAATTTGTCCAGACAATCGCAAACCGTATCATTGACATTCAGCCTGACGGCAAAATCAAGGACTACTCCTGCACTTATGAGGAGTATGTTGAACGCGTGACAAATGGATAAGCGAAGCCTTATCGCGTCATTGGCGCAGAATGATGAGGATGTTGCCGTTTTGCGCTCATTTTTAGATAAAGAGCAGGCGCGAAGCACAAAGAATATCCCCACATTCACAAAGTTTCTCACTCCTGCCCAGGCAGGAATGTGCGAAAATCTTGCCCGCAAGCTGAAAATCACAGATTATGCCTTCTTCGGCATCGACGAAGAAGCCGAGCGAAAAATCTGCATTTTCGCCCCCGATTATCTTGAGGTCGATGACCTTAAAGAGGAATCGCTGGTACTTATAAGATGCACTAAATCGCCGAAAGATACCCTCACACACCGCGACTATCTCGGCTCGCTTATGGGGCTTGGCATAGTGCGTGAAACTGTTGGCGATATTTTCGTCCACGAAAACGGCGCTGATATTGTTGTACTGCCCGAGATAAAGGATTTTATCCTGACTCATTTTTCAAGGGCAGGCCGCAAGGAAATTGATGTAAATGTGATTACTCATAGTGAAATCGATATAGGATTATCACAAGGCGTAATCAAAACAGGCTCGATATCTTCCCTTCGTGCCGACTGTGTCATAGCTGAAATCTGGGGAATGTCACGCACACTCTCCAAGGAAGCCATTGACCAGGGGCGCTTTATCCTCAACGGCTATGAGTGCAAAAAGCCCGACAAGGAGATTGCCGAGGGGGACAAGCTCAATCTCAGGGGCAAGGGTAAAGCCCATTTTATCGAAATCACGGGCACAAGCAAAAAGGGCAAGCTCCGCTATAAAGCGGAAAAATTCGGATAGATAGCAGGCATTCTTGTTGATATAATCAATCCAATGTAGGGGAGCCGCTTGCTGCTCCCGCGGGCGGGGCAAGCACCGCCCCTACGAAAGTAACTGTCATTCTGAACGAAGTGAAGAATCTCCCTCGATTTGCACAATCTATTGCAGGGTGTGACGTCCCGCTAATTCAATCCGTCGGAGACACCTTAATGCACCGCAGGTGCAATTCATGAGCTTCAGCTCAATTCATGCCACGGGCAATTCATGGCGCAAGCCAATTCATATCCAATGTATATTTTAACTTAAAATATAAAAAATCAATGCAAAAGGAGAAAACTACTATGAATCTTACTCCACAGCAAATCAAAATGGTTAAGTCTCAGGGCTTCCTCAACAGCAAGGACGGCACATTTGCAGTTCGCGTTATCACAGTTAACGGCGTTCTCACAGCAAATCAGATGAAGAACCTTGTTGAAGTAGCTGAAAAGTACGGTAACGGCAAGCTCAGCTTCACATCCCGTCTTACAGTTGAAATCCCAGGCATCAAGTTCCAGGATATCCCTGCTGTAAAGGCTCATGTTGCCAAGGAAGGTATGTCCACAGGCGGTACAGGCGCAAAGGTTCGTCCTGTTGTTTCCTGTAAGGGTACAATCTGCCAGTACGGTAACATCGATACACAGGGTCTCGCTGCTAAAATTCACGAAGAATTCTACAAGGGCTGGAGAGAAGTTGTTCTTCCTCATAAGTTCAAGATCGGCGTTGGCGGCTGTCCTAACAACTGCGTAAAGCCGGAACTCAACGACCTCGGCGTTGTCGGCGTAAAGGTACCTCAGTTCAATGCTGAAAAGTGCCGCGGCTGTGCAAAGTGCGCTCCAAGTGAAGCTTGCCCAATCAAGGTTGCTAAGGTTGAAAACGGCAAGCTCGTTATTCCGGAAGACTGCAACAACTGCGGTGTCTGCGTTGGCAAGTGCCCATTCGGCGCTATTGAAGGCGGCACAGTAATGCACAAGATCTACATCGGCGGCCGTTGGGGCAAGAGAATCCGTCTCGGTACAGCTCTCAATAAGCTCTTCACAGAAGAAGAAGTAATGAAGACAATCGAAAAGACAATCCTCTTCTTCAAGGAACAGGGCCTTTCCGGCGAACGTCTCTCCGATACAGTTGAAAGAATCGGTTGGGAAAAGGTTCAGGAAATCCTTCTCTCTGATGAAATCCTCGACAGAAAGGAAGACATCCTTGCTATCGAAACAATCGGCGGTGCAAAGTGCTAAAAAAGCTGCCTGCCCTCCTTCTGCTTGTCTGTCTTGTGCTTAATCTTTCGGCGTGCAGCGGCAAAGAAGCCGTGACAGAAAGTACACAGGCTAAAACAGAAAGCACAGAAGCGACTGCGACAGATACATACACATTCACCGATGCCCATGGCAGAGAGATCACCATGGACAAAAATCCGGCTAAAGTGGTCGTCCTTTCGGGCTCCTTTGCAGAAATGTGGGAGCTTGCAGGCGGTAGCCTGAGCGGCGTTACAGCCGATGCTCCTGAGGACAGAGAGCTTAATATGGAAGGTGTCACAATAGTTGGCGAAAGCACACACAAGCCTAATCTCGAGACAATCGTAAGCCTTGAGCCTGACTTTGTCATTTTAGCTGCCGATACCGAGCAGCACAAGGCACTTTCGGAAAGCCTCGACGATATGGGCATCAACAACGCATTTTTCAAGGTGGAGTTCTTTGACGATTACATCGCCGCAATGGAGATTATGACAGGTCTTACAGGTGATGAAGAAGCGTTTATAAAAAATGCGGCAAATGTCAGAGAGCAGGCGCTTGAAGTCATCGAAAAGGCGAAGGATAAGGAGGGCCCGACAGTCCTCTATATGCGCGCCATGACGACTAACGTTAAAGCCAAGGGCGACGACCACCACACAGGCGTAATTCTTAAAGATTTAGGCTGTGACAATATCGTCGACCGTTATGACACACTTCTCGACGGCATAAGCCTTGAGAAGGTCATCGAAGCCGACCCTGATTTCATCTTCTATACAACAATGGGCGATGATGCAAAGGCTCTGGCTTATCTCAGGGACAACCTTGAGAGCAACGAAGCATGGAAGGAACTTTCAGCCGTTAAAAACGGCAGATTTATCCAGCTTCCGAAGGAAATGTTCCACTATAAGCCAAACGCTGAGTGGGGCAATGCTTATCAGTATATTTACGATATAATTTATGGTGAAAAGTAACATAAAGCCGATATTTTTTCTCATATCGGCGCTTATAATTGTATTTATACTTTCCATAGCAATGGGGGCGGTAAATATATCGCCCCTTGTTGTGTTGGAAAGCCTTTTTACAGGTGCCGAAGGCACACAGCACAACATAATCCGTCATATCCGTCTGCCCCGGGCCATTTCAGCTTTTGCAATCGGGGCTTTTTTGTCGTGCGCAGGCTTGATGCTGCAGACAGTATTGAATAACGCCATCGCAGGGCCGAGCGTCATCGGCGTCAATGCAGGTGCAGGCTTTTTTGCCCTCATTGCAATGGTATTTCTGCCAAGCACATTCTATGCCGTGCCTGTCATGGCATTTTTAGGAGCCCTTTCGGCAACACTTCTCGTCTATGAAATAGGCAGAAGGACGGGGGCAAGCCGTTTAACCATCGTACTTTCAGGCGTTGCGGTCAGCGCGCTTTTCAACGCCTTTTCAGATACATTATTGACATTCTATCCGAATGCAGTTTCGGGCAAGGTCAGCTTTTCAATAGGCGGACTTTCGGCCATCAGCACAAACACCCTCTCCTGGAGCGTGATTTTAGGCTTTGTCGGCATAATCGGGGCATTACTGCTTTCAAGCGAGCTGAATGTGATGCTTTTGGGCGATGATGTTGCCCATTCGCTGGGGCTTTCGGTGAAAAAAGTCCGATTTATCGCCCTCGTAATCGCGGCTGTTTTAGTCGGCGCGGCTATCGCCATCGGCGGACAAATCTCCTTCGTTGGTCTTATATGCCCACATATCGCAAGAAGACTATGGGGCGGCGATGTGAAGATTCTTATGCCGAGGGTAATTCTGCTTGGCTCGATTCTGGTGCTTTTGTGCGATATTCTGTCCCGCGTGCTTTTTGCGCCGTTTGAAATCCCTGTGGGCATAATTCTGTCCTTCCTCGGCGCGCCATTCTTTATCTATCTGCTCATCAGCCGAAAAAGGGGGAAGACACATGATAACAATTAAAAATCTCAATGTCACCCTCGACGGCGAAAAGATAATCAGAAACTTCTCGGCAGTTTTCCCTGAAAATCAGGTTTCCGTCCTCATAGGCAAAAACGGCTGCGGCAAGACAACCCTTCTCCGTGCCATAGCAGGCTTAAATAAGGCTGAAAGTGGCACTATTTTGTGGAAAAATGATGATTTAAGTGCGGTTTCGGTGAAAGAACACGCAAAAATCGTGGCATTTCTCCCCCAGAGCAGAGAAGTGCCGTCGGTCTCTGTCCGCTCGCTGGTCTCCCACGGCAGATTCCCGTATCTCGAGTTTCCGCGTAAACTCCGCAAGGTCGACAGGGAAATCATAAGCAATGCCATGGAAATGGCAGGGGTAAGCCAGTTTGCCGAGCGAAATATGACCACTCTTTCGGGCGGTCAGCGCCAGAAGGTATATATTGCCATGGTGCTCTGTCAGGACACCCCTGTGGTGCTTTTAGATGAGCCGGCAACTTATCTTGACATTTCCCAGCAGCTTGAGGTGCTCCAGATGGCGAAAAAAATCGCTGCAATGGGCAAGACGGTCATCATGGTGCATCATGATATTCCACAGGCTGTGAAATACGGGGACAATGTGGTGCTGATGGATGAGGGCGAGCTTGTCTATCAGGGCAGCGGCATGGAAATGGTGAAAAAATCCCTCGTCGATAAGGTTTTCGGCGTAAAAACAAGAATTATAGAAGATAATTTAATCATCGAATAAGAAAAAGGACACCCAAAGGTGTCCTTTTGGTTTGTATAATTTACTTGCCTCCCTCTGATGAGGGAGGTGGCTTTTGCAAAGCAAAAGACGGAGGGAGAGAGCCTTGCGCGGCATTTTTACTTGACAATATTACGCCCATCCCTTGCCTCCCCTTGTAAGGGGAGGGGGACCGCCGTAAGGCGGTGGAGGGGTAGCGGCAACCGGTGACATATAAAATAACTTGACAATATTTTTATAAGGTATATAATATAAATGACACCTTTCAGCCTCCCTCTTGAGAGGGGAGGGGAACCATCGTAACGATGGTGGAGGGGTAGAAATCCGCTATAAAAATGTTAACATATAAAGGAGAAAATCACATGGCAGAATGTAATCACGACTGCGCAAACTGCGCATCCAAGTGCAGCACTCCTGACCCACAGCCACAGCAGACAGCAGGCTGTGACCATGACTGCGCAAACTGTTCATCCAAGTGCGATAAGGCAAGCTTTATCACAGAGCCAAACAAGCTTTCCAGCATCAAGAAGGTAATCGGCATCGTTTCCGGTAAGGGCGGCGTCGGCAAGAGCTTAGTAACATCCCTTATGGCTTCCCTCACACAGCGTATGGGCTATCAGTCGGCTATTCTCGACGCTGACATCACAGGTCCATCCATTCCAAAGGCTTTCGGTCTTACAGAAAGAGCTTACGGCACAGAAGACGGCATCATGCCTGTAATTTCCCGCTACGGTACACAGGTTATGTCTCTCAACCTCCTCATTGATAACCCATCTGACCCTGTTGTATGGCGCGGTCCTGTTATCGCAGGCGCTGTAAAGCAGTTCTGGACAGATGTCATCTGGAAGGATGTAGACTTTATGTTCATCGATATGCCTCCTGGAACAGGCGACGTGCCTCTCACAGTTTTCCAGTCTCTCAAGGTTGACGGCATCATCGTTGTAACATCTCCGCAGGAGCTTGTTTCCATGATCGTTGAAAAGGCTCTCAAGATGGCAAAGCTTATGGATATTCCTGTCCTCGGCATCGTTGAAAATATGAGCTATGTTGAATGTCCTGACTGCGGCAAGCAGATCAAGATTTTCGGCGAAAGCCATATCGAAGAAATCGCTGCTCAGCACGGTGTTGAAGTTCTTGCTAAAATGCCAATCGACCCAGCTATTGCACAGGCTGTGGATAACGGTCTCGTTGAAAGAGTTCAGGGCGAATATATGGCAAACGCTGTCAAGAAGGTTGTTGCACTTCTCGATAAGTAATAAAATAATCTGCAAGGGAGCCGTTTTCGGCTCCCTTTTTTATTGAAAAAAACTATATATCCTATATAGTATGATAAAATCTATTGCCTAAAATGAAAAAATAATGTAAAATTAAAATAAGGTATTGTAATCGTTGAAAATACTCTGATTTCATCAGCGGTTACCTGAAAGGAGGAATCAAAATGTCTATGTTTGAATTTTTAGGTCAGATGCTGAGCAACCCTATGCTTTTTGTATCCAGCCTGCTGACCATGGGTGTAATCCTTGTAAACGGCTGGACAGACGCCCCAAACGCTATCGCAACCTGCGTTTCAACACGCGCCATCGAAGCCAAAAAGGCTATAATCATGGCGGCGATATTCAATTTCCTCGGCGTATTTGTCATGACAGCCATCAATGCTTCGGTTGCTATGACAATCTATAATATGGTCGACTTCGGCGGCGATGCACATCTTTCGCTCATCGCGCTCTGCGCGGCTATGGCGGCTATCGTTATATGGGCGACAGCGGCATGGTATTTCGGTATTCCCACAAGTGAAAGCCATGCGCTTATCGCAGGTATTTCGGGCGCGGCTGTCGCTATCCAGAACAGCTTCAGCGGTATCAACCCTGCTGAATGGGTGAAGGTGCTTTACGGCATCGTGCTTTCGACAATTTTGGGCTTCGGTCTCGGTTTCCTGTCCTCCAAGCTTGTAGTGCTTATTTTCAGACACAGAAACCGCGTTAAATCCGAGCGTTTCTTCTCAGGTGCGCAGATTGCAGGCGGCGCCGCAATGGCATTTATGCACGGCGCGCAGGACGGACAGAAATTTATGGCTGTTTTCCTTCTCGGCGCGGCATTTGCTGACGGTAACTCAACAACATCAAGCTTCGCTGTGCCAATCTGGCTTATGGTGCTCTGCTCTGTTATCATGGGTCTCGGCACAAGCATCGGCGGATACAGAATCATCAAATCTGTCGGCATGGATATGGTAAAGCTCAAGCCTTATCAGGGCTTTGCGGCCGACTTTGCGGCAACATTGTGCCTGCTTTTATCATCGCTCACAGGTATTCCTGTAAGTACAACTCACACAAAAACAACGGCTATCATGGGCGTTGGCGCGGCAAGAAGACTGAGCAACGTAAACTGGAGCGTTGTAAAGGAATTGGTGCTGACATGGGTATTCACATTCCCGGGCTGCGGTCTGCTCGGCTTCGGCATGGCTAAGCTCTTCTTAATTTTATTTGCATAAGGAGTACAAATATGGCTAAGATCAAAAACGATTATTTTAAGCTTATTGAAAATCAGGTCGATCACTGTGTCAAGGCTGCCGATTATCTTGAGCAGATTCTGGCAAACTATGACCCTGCCCTCATTCCTGAACAGCGTAAGAAAATGCACGAGATCGAGCACAGTGCAGACCTTGTGCATCACGATATCACACGTAAGATAGCTGTCGAGTTCATCACGCCTATCGATCAGGAAGACATCGTTCAGCTCGTTCATATGATTGACGAAATCACAGATGCCCTCGACGAAGTTGTGGCTGAGTGTTATACATATCACATCGACAAGCTCCCACCATTTGTAAATGAGCTTATGGATGTCATCAAGCGCTGCGTAAAGGCTCTCAGAGAAGCTGTCGGCGAATTCAGAAACTTCAAGAAGCCTGACATTCTACGCCCACTCATCATCAAGGTAAACGATATCGAATCGGACGGCGATGCTGTTTATGAAGAAGCAATGCACAAGCTTTTCGGCAGTGACATCGGTCACCGCGAGTTGCTTGCCTACAAGATTTTCTATGACAGCCTTGAAAACTGCTGCGACCTCTGCGAAGATGCAGCCGACATCATGGAACAGATCATGATGAAGAACACATAATGTAATTTCAAACGAGGCAGGCTTGTATCGGTCTGCATACGCAGGAGATACACAGTTATAGAACATTCTGGAAGGACAGTTTCGGCTGTCCTTTTCTTTTTTGTGCCGCTTATTGCATAACTTTATGGAATATGATATTATTATGATAATAAGATTAACTTCAGGAGGCAGATTATGTTCAACGTATATTACGATATGATAAACAAGAGAAAATCCTTCCATACAATGCCGGGGGAAAAGAAGATTTCCGGTCCTGAGCTCGATATGATAAAGAACCACTTTGTCCGCCTTGTGCCGCTGTGCGACGATATAAAAATCGCCTTCAAAATCGTTCAGCGCCATACAACAACATGGAAGTGGGGCGAGTATGCCATCCTCGTTTACAGCGAGAAAAAGCCTAATTACCTTGCAAATATCGGCTATATGGTGCAGCAGCTTGAAATGTTCCTGACAGCTCTCGATATCGGCACTTGCTGGTGCGGTATCGGTCAGCCGAAGGCGGAGGACAAGACTTATGAGGGCATGGATTTTGCCATCATGCTCATTATGGAAAAGTCGGAGGAAAGCCAGTTCCGCAAATCCATGACTGAAGCCAAGCGTAAGGAAATTGGTAAAATCAAGACGGGCGAGGGCTTTGACAGCATTGCGGAGGTTGCCCGCTTTGCCCCATCTGCAGTAAATCTCCAGCCGTGGCTTATGGAGTGCGAAGGCAATAAAATCAGAGTTTACAGAAAATCCATGCGAATGGCAAAGCTCAAATGGGATACATTAAGCTTCTTCCAGCGCATGGACGTGGGTATCTTCATTTTCTTTATCGAAATGTGTCTTAAACACGAAAAGAAGGACTTCACACGAACACTTTATGTGGACAAAGGCGAAGACCTGAAGGAGCTCGTTGCGGAATATACTATCCTTTAATAGCCTTCCCCTTGATTCATACCCCGACAAGCAGGCTTGTCGGGGGCCCCATTTGGGAAGGTGGCACACGAAGTGTGACGGATGAGGTGTCATAAATCACAAAAGATTCTTCACATCGTTCAGAATGACAAAAATGTAGGGGCGGGTTTCCATGCCCGCCCGCAAATGTAACAGAAAGGGTATGCCTATGAAGAAACATCCGAAAATTGTGTTTGCAATTCTGGTTATAATATCGGCATTTATCTCAGTTTACAAACAGCCTGTGACGCTGGAAGAAATGTATGGTGGCGAAATAAGCAAGATATTTATATTTGCAAATACATTTGAAAATATGGAAGAATACGGACCGACAATACGTACGGCTGAAGTGAAAGAGGGCAATGAAGCCTTTGAATTGATTGAAGAACAAAAGTTTACAAGGTCACTCAAAACATTTATTTACAGTCCGTTCAGAAGGTCGCATAAAATAGAAGAAGACGATTATGAATGGTATTGTTATGTTGCGATTGATGGCGAAATTATTACTTTGAAAAACTTCTTCGGAGAGGTTACAGTAGAAAAACACAATGGCGGAATGAAGCATATAATCTCCATTGATAAAAATGACCCATGGCTTAAAGAAGTTTTTGACACCGCAATAAAATATGCCGAAACTGACGGGCAAAAGCCTGCTGTCTGAGGCATCGAAGGCCCATCGTGATGGAAAAATAACAACATAAAACAAAAGTCCTCAACCGAGGACTTTTTTATATAACAACATATAATGACTAATATAACATAATAACTCTTAAAATCAATAAAAACATCATATTTCGCCTGTTGCATAGAACTTATGTCCATAATTTCTCACAGGCAAAATCTATAAGTTTATTGACATATTTTCCCACTTTCGCATATAATGAAATCAGGGAAACAAATCCAACAAACGAAAGTGAGGGAAAACAAATGAAAAGACTATTGGCCTTAATGCTTTCCGCCGTGATGCTCATATCACTGTTTGCCGGATGTTCAAAACCAGAAGAAGAAACAACAACTGCCGCGCCGACAACTGCAGCTCCGTCTGAACCACAGAATGAGCTTGACAAGACAACTGTTGCAACAGTGGCAGGACAGAAAATGCGTACAGACGTTATAATTGCCGACGGCTTCGATATCGTCGGTTTCGACCCACCTGACTGTAACGACGGTTACTCGGG
>SVKW01000148.1 GCA_015068285.1 Oscillospiraceae bacterium
ACAAGAATGTTGTCCTGAATATTTTCGGAAAAAGCGACGATAGCGTGATCAAAGTTTCTCGCGCCTATGGTGCGGAGCACATTTTCGTCACGGACATCGGCGACGAGAGAATGGGTTACATAGTCGGAAATTCGTGTTACGGCATCTTCGTCCTTATCGACGACCATAACTTCGTGACCGAGTCTGAAAAGCTCTCTTGCAAGAGCTTCACCGAATCTGCCCAGACCGATTATGAGAAAAGATTTCATTGGAGCTATCTCCTTTCAAGTGTATTGCACAGCAATACACAGCTAAATTCGCCTGTTGCGAGCTGAATTGAATAACTTCAGCTAAAATCCTCCGCAGCTAAATTGCCTGACGGCAGCTTATGCGAATTTTATTTAGCTATTGAAGATAATTCAGCTTCACAAAGTGATATTTAGCTATGCAAAGCATTATTTCGCTTATTTGTGTTGTGAGTCAAACTTGCTTTTATTGAGCAGACGAGCAATGCTCGCCCCTACAATATGCGGACCGTCGTGGACGCCGATCCCTGCAATTTATACGGGACGCCGAGGGCGTCGTCCCCTACATAGATTGTGCACATTAGCCGACTATAATTTTGCCTTCAGGGTATTTTATATTGGTTTCCTTTTTGCCGCGGACAATGATGGCAAGTCCGAGAGTTATTATTCCCACTCGTCCCATATACATCAGCGCTATAATGACAAGGCGGGAAAGCATTGAAAGCCCCGGTGTGATGCCTTCGCTCAGCCCGACGGTTGCAAACGCCGAAACACATTCAAACATTGCCGCTTCAAATGTGACCCCGTCTATCATGGAAATCAGCAGAGTGCTGCCGAATACGCAGACTACGCCCACCATTATGATGGTTACTGCATCGAGGACATATCTGTATGAAAGATTCCTGCCGTATACGACGATATTGTGCTTGCCTCTGAGGGTGCTCAGCGCTGTCAGCGCAAGCAGAGCCACTGTGACAGTTTTCACGCCGCCTGCCGTTGAGCCAGGCGAGCCGCCTATGAACATAAGCAGCATTGTCATAACTGTTGACGCAGGGGTGAGCTTAGCCTGCCCAAGCTGGTCCATGCCTGCCGTTCTTGTCGTTGCCGACTGGAAGCAGGACAGCATTATTTTATCGTAAAGATTTTTATTTCCCAATGTTGCAGGGTTATTCCATTCTGCAATAAGGAAAAACACCGTTCCGCTTATGAGCAGCACAGCCGTCGTTGTAAGCACAAGTCTTGTATGAAGGCTGAGGCGCTTGCCCTTTCGCATGGAAAGCACATCGTCCCAGACATAAAAGCCGAGACCGCCCAGCACAATGAGAAGTATGACTGTGAATGTGACCGTGAAATCACCGGCATAAGGGGCAAGGCTGCAATATTCTCCGCCCATTCCGCCCATAAGGTCTATACCTGCGTTGCAGAATGCCGAAACAGAATGGAATACGCCGTTCCACACCGCATCTTTAAGGGGAAAATCTCTTAAAAATCTGACGGTCAGGATAACGGCTCCGAAAGCTTCCACCAGAAATACTCTGAAAATAATTTTCTTTGAAAGCTTGACGATGCCCGACATACTGTCAAGGCTTATCGACTTGCCGATGAGCACACGCTCACGGATTGTGATTTTTCTGCCGACTATGATGGACAGGGCGGCAAGCATTAGCATGAAGCCCATACCACCTATCTGTATCATCGTAAGTATAATGCATTGTCCGAAAAAGCTCCAATGGGTGTATGTGTCGACGACAACAAGACCTGTTACGCAAGTCGATGTTGTGGCTGTGAACAGAGCTGTCACAAAATCTGTCGGCTCCCCTGTTCTTGAGGAAATCGGCAATGTAAGCAAAAATGCACCGACGAGAATTACGAGCACAAAACCAAGGGCGATGACCTGCAGAGGATCGCGGTATGGTTTTCTTATCTTTTTCGGACGTTTTCTTCTGAATAGTTTCATAAGGTTAAATGAATTGCGCGAGCGCATAAATTGACTTTGTCGTGAATTGTTCCAAAGGAACATTATTGTGCCTGCGAAGCGATTACATACCGCAATGCGGATATGAGGTATCTGCGATGCGATTGATCAGTTTCTCTCCCTCCGCTCTCGTCAAATAAGTCCTTCATTCTACGGGAGGGCACAGAGACCCTCCCCTACAAGAGGACTATGCGTAGGGGCGAGCATTGCTCGTCCGTTTGAGGAATTGCACATAACCGGCTGTTTCGCTAAAACACACAAAGCGGACATTTATAAAAACGTCCGCTTGATGCTGTTATCTTTTAAGGCTTCATTGTTGGGAACAGGATGACGTCACGGATAGAGTCAGAGCCTGTGAGAAGCATTACGCAACGGTCGATACCGATGCCGAGACCGCCTGTTGGCGGCATACCGTATTCGAGAGCATTGATGAAGTCATCGTCCATCATTTCTGTCTCGTCATTGCCCTTATCGCGGAGCTCAACCTGCTTCATAAATCTCTGCTTCTGGTCGATCGGGTCGTTGAGTTCGGAGAAGGCATTACCCATTTCACTGCGGCAGATGAAGAGCTCGAAACGCTCTGTAAGACGTGGGTCAGATGGAGAACGCTTTGCAAGCGGAGAAACATCAACAGGATGCATTGTGATGAATGTTGGCTGAACCATGTGGCCCTCAACCTTCTGGTCATAGCATTCGTAGAGTGCGTGGCCCCATGTTGGTTCAACGCCTTCCATGTCAACGCCTGCAGCGACAGCAGCCTTTACAGCTTCTTCGTCATCGTTGATAGCCATAAAGTCAACGCCGAGGTATTCCTTGACAGCTTCTGCCATTGTCATACGGCGGAATGGAGCCTTAAGAGAAACCTTTTCGCCCTGCCATTCAACTTCGTATGTGCCGAGAAGGTCGTGAGCTGCGCCGGAGAGAAGGTCTTCAAAGAGATCCATCATACCGTTGAAGTCTGTGTATGCCTGATAGAGCTCAACTGTTGTGAACTCTGGGTTGTGCTTTGTATCCATACCTTCGTTACGGAAGATGCGGCCTACTTCATATACTCTTTCGAAACCGCCGACGATGAGACGCTTGAGGTGGAGCTCAGTTGCGATTCTCATGTACATATCGATGTCGAGAGTGTTGTGGTGTGTGATAAATGGACGAGCTGCAGCACCGCCTGCAAGTGTGTTGAGGACAGGTGTTTCAACTTCCATAAATCCGCGGTTATCGAGGAAGTTTCTGAGGTACTTGATAAATCCGCTTCTGATTTCAAAGTTGCGGCGTACATCAGGGTTTACGATAAGGTCAACATAACGCTGACGGTAACGTGTTTCTGTATCCTTGAGGCCGTGCCACTTTTCAGGGAGTGGACGGAGGGACTTGGAGAGAAGCTTGAGTTCCTTTACATGGATGGAAATTTCGCCTCTTCTTGTCTTGAAAACGAAGCCCTTGATACCGATGATGTCACCGATGTCAAGCTTCTTGAAGCGTTCATATTCTTCGATGCCGATTTCGTCGATCTTGACATAAGCCTGGATACGGCCTGTCTTATCGAGGATATCGCAGAAGGAAGCCTTGCCCATTTCTCTCTTGGACATCATACGGCCTGCGATAACTACATCGACATTTTCCATTTCTTCGAAGTTTTCCTTGATTGGTGCGGCATGATGTGTCACATCAAACTTAACTTCTGCGTATGGGTCTCTGCCTTCGTCCTGAAGGCTCTTGAGCTTGTCACGGCGGATCTGGAGAAGCTCGGAAAGCTGCTCAGCCTGCTGTTCTTCAGTAAGCTCTTCCTGCATGATCATTTCTTCGTTCATTTATTTATCCCCTCTTACTTGGAAATTTCAAGAATCTTATACTTCTGCTGGCCTGCCGGCGCATCAACAACAGCGATTTCGCCAACCTTCTTGCCGAGCATACCGATGCCGAATGGAGATTCGTCGGAAATTCTGCCTTCCATTGGCTTTGCTTCCTGAGAGCCTACGATGTAGTATTCTTCAATATCGCCCCATTCAAGGTCTTCGATCTTGACCTTGCAGCCTGTTGTGACCTTTTCAGGGATTTCATCGGATTCTTCGATGATCTCATAGTTTTCGAGCATATTTTCTACTTCTGCAATGCGGGAGTAGAGCTTGCCCTGTTCGTTCTTAGCTTCATCGTATTCGCTGTTTTCGGAAAGGTCGCCGAAAGAACGAGCTTCCTTAACCTGGTCTGCAACTTCCTTTTCACGGACAGTCTTCATGTATTCGAGCTCAGCTCTGAGTTCGTCATACTTTTTCTGTGACATTCTATATTTCTTCTGCATGGTGGTTTGCTCCTCATTTATGTGATTATTTTTTTAGTCATAGCGGAAAAACGCATAGAGTTTATGCGTTATATCATATTATATTGCGGCGAATTGAAAATGTCAAGTTAATTTTTTGTTTTTATTGTTAATGATGTGTTGCTTGCATAGATTTATGCAGAGATTGTGCAGACCGCACTTCTTCATTTTTAACTTTTACTTATTGCTTTCTTATGCGGGAGCGGCAAGCAGCTCCCCTACATTATCTTGCGGGCGGGCATGGAAACCCGCCCCTACATGGATTGTGCAAAAGGAGCGGAGATTCCTCGCTTCGCTTCAGAATGACAAATATTCAAAAGGCACCCGTATGGATGCCTTTGCTGACTTTTACTCAAGGGGCGCTACGCCGCCAAACATATTTGCTCCGTCGGATATTTCAAAAATCTCCGAAGCTTCGCCGACTGAATTGCCAAAGCCTTCCGGTCTTTCGCCCTTATTTCCGTCTGGGCGCATCA
>SVKW01000149.1 GCA_015068285.1 Oscillospiraceae bacterium
TATCGGGGAAGGAGGGGTGGTCGACTCTGTTTAAAATCACAGCGCCGACAGCCACCTGTCCTTCGTAAGGCTCACCTCGCGCTTCGGCGGAAATCATTCGGGAAAGCAGGTAGTGGTCATTGTTGTTGACCGAGCTTTGCGCGCCGCTTGTTGGCATTCCGAGAGCGCGGAGAGTGGCATTGCCCACAATGCCGTCGGCAGTCAGACCGTTCTTTTTCTGGAATGAAATGACGGCTTTCTTGGTATTGCTGCCGAAAATGCCGTCCACACTGCCCTTATAGTAGCCCCAGTTTTTCAGCTTCTGCTGAATCGTACGCACAGCGCTTCCGCTGTCGCCCTGCTTGTATGCCGCATCGGAAATATTCACAAAAACCGCCAGCACAGCAAGCTGTAAAGAAAGAACACACATCAACTTTATAAAGTTGGTTTTATTCATAAAATCACCTCTTACTTTTTTAGTATTTTTGCCACCAAAGGAGAAGATATGCAGAAACAGCACATACTTTTTGACGGATTTAAAATCATACAGGATGACAACTATCTCAAGCTGACTCAGGACACAGCCCTGCTTTCTGACTTTGTAAAAGTCAAGAAAGGGGAGAGAGTTTTTGACATCGGTGTCGGTGTCGGCTCACTTTCATTGCTACTATTGGTTAAAAACAAGGGTATTTATACAAATGGTATTGAAATTTTGGAGGGCGCGGCAAATATCGCCAGGGAAAATTTCAAAATCAACGGCTTTGAGGATGTGGCTGATGTCAGAGTCGGAGACCTTAAATCTATCCGCGACACGGGTGACGATAAGTATGAGGTTTGCGTTTCAAACCCTCCTTATTTTGATAAGGCTCGCGGCAAGACCTCGAAAAATGACACGGTTGCCGCATCGCGCGCCGAGGAAAATGCCGATATTTTCGATGTTGTAAAGGCGGCAAAATGTGTTCTCAAATGGGGCGGCAGACTTTATTTCTGCTATAAGCCTGAACGAATTGAAAGCGCGATGAAGGCGCTGTTTGAAAATAATTTCGCCGTCAAACGCATGCAGTTTGTCCATCAGAAGCGTAACAAGCCTGCAAACCTCGTTATGATAGAAGCGAGATTTGGCGGCGGCGAATGGATGGATATCGAGCCACCTATTATAATTGAGGAGTAGAGACCGACGTCCCCGGCGGTCCAAAAAAAGACTTCCCGACAAGGGAAGTCTTTTTTATATGAATTGCCGTTGGCGTGAATTGAAGCAAAGCATTATGAATTGTCCTTTCAGGACATTGGTATGCCTGCGGCGCATTGAACGGAGAAAGATATTTAATGAATCCGTCGGAGACACCACAATATTCCGCAGGAATAATTCATGCACTCAGGTGCAATTCATTTATATACCCATCGTTATCACAATGTGTATAAAACTATGACTTGTCCACAAGTCTGTGGAAGGCTGTGGATAACCTTGTGGAAAATGTGGATAACTTGGGCAGAACAAAAATGCGAACACAAAATACTGGGGCAGATGGTGTCAAAGGTGGGTATTTTATAAAACATTCTGTAATTTAATCACGAAATTATCCCGCTTTGTCATTAAAAAATATTACACAGCGGAGTATTGCCCCGATTTACTTTACATAAATTTTACATAGATTTTGCCTTAATATGATAGTTGCTCTTGCAAAAAGCTGTTATTATTGAGATGTTGAAAATAATGTGAAAAGAAAAAGTAAAATCTAAAATTGGGGGAACACAATGGACATTTTTGCTATTGTAAAGCTTTGCGGCGGTCTCGCTCTCTTTATCTACGGTATGACAGTTATGGGCGATGCTCTCGAAAAGGTGGCCGGCGAAAAGCTTGAAAAAACACTGGAAACAATGACAGGCAACATCTTCAAGTCTGTAACACTGGGTGCCATCGTTACAGCTATCATCCAGAGCTCGTCGGCAACGACGGTTATGGTGGTAGGCTTCGTTAACGCCGGTATTATGACGCTCAAACAGGCAGTCGGCGTTATCATGGGTGCCAACATCGGTACTACAATGACAGCTCAGCTTCTCCGTCTCGGCGGCGGTGAAGAAGCAGGACTTCTTATGAAGTTCCTCAAACCGTCAAACCTTGCTTATATTGCGGTTGCGGTCGGCTTCATTATGATAATGATGAAGAAAAAGCGCAAGATGAAGGATGTAGGCGAAATCCTTCTCGGTCTCGGTGTTCTCTTTATCGGTATGAATACAATGGAAGGCGCAGTTTCAGGTCTTCGTGAGCTTCCTGCCTTCAAGGCGATGTTCACAACTCTCAAGAACCCTATCCTCGGCGTTCTCGCAGGTACACTCGTAACGGCAGCTATCCAGAGCTCCTCTGCTTCTGTCGGTATTTTGCAGGCTGTTGCAGCAACGGGCGCAGTTTCTTACGCAGCAGCTATTCCAATCATCTTCGGTCAGAACATCGGTACATGTATCACAGCATTTATGTCCTCTCTCGGCGGCAGCAAGAACGCGAGAAGAACTGCTATGATGCACCTTTACTTTAACCTTATCGGTACAATACTCTTTATGATAGGTATGTATGCGATAAAGGCTGTCGTTGGCTTCAGCTTCTGGGATGACCCTATCACAAAGGGTGCTATCGCAAACTTCCATACAATCTTCAATGTTGTTGTAACACTCTTCTTTATCCCGTTCAATGGCGTGCTTGTAAAGCTTGCTGAAATGACAATCAAGGCTGAAGAAAAGGACAACGAGCTCGATCTCGAACTTGCCCGCCTTGATAACCGCTTCCTTGAAACTCCTGCTGTTGCTCTTGAACAGTGCCACAAGGTTGTCACAACAATGGGTCATATCGCCCTCGGCAATCTTATGATTACAAATGCTGCCATCGTTGACGGCATTGCTCCTAACAAGGAAACCTTCGATGAAAACGAAAACTTCCTCGATAACGGCGAAGCACGTATCAATAAGTATATGCTCGCCATCAAGGAAGATGACCTCTCTCCTGAAAGTCATAAGCTTTACGAGGAAATCATGCATATAGTTTCCGACTTTGAAAAGATAGGTGACTACACAGAAAATATCTACGAAAGATATGAATCCATCATGGAAAACGGCGTTGCATTCTCGGAAGAAGCTGTGTTTGAGCTTAAGGTGATGCGTGATGCAACAGAAGAAATCGTTGAGCTTACAACTCAGGCATTTGAAAACGGCGACATTCCTGTCGCGGCTCGTATTGAAGCTCTCGAAGACTCTATCGACGGTATGCGCGAAACTCTCAAGAGCAAGCATATTCACAGATTGAGAACAGGTCTCTGCACAATTGATGTGGGCATGCCATTCCTCGATATCATCCAGAATTACGAAAAAATCGCAGACCACTGCAGCAAGATCGCTATCTATATTATGATGTATAACGATGATACAGACAGCTTTGACGTCCACGAATACCGCAAGATAGCAAAGAAGATTCACGGCGGCGAATACGACAAGTGGCTCTCGGAATACGAAGACAAGTATCTTAATCGCGTAGTATAAAATATATTCAAAAAAGAAAGGACTTCCCGTGGGAAAAGGGGAGCCCTTTTCTTTTTTAAGAGCAGCAGGGTGCATAGTTATTTATAATAAAATCTTAAAAAACCATCTTGTGCAAAGCGGAAAATAATGCTATAATATCTGTGTATGTAAAATCTATGAAAAAATTATGTAAAAACAGATAAAATGGGGGTATACAATTGGATATATTTTCTATTGTTAAGCTTTGCGGCGGCCTTGCGCTTTTTATTTACGGTATGAACGTAATGGGCGATGCGCTCGAAAAGGTAGCAGGTGAAAAGCTTGAAAAAACTCTTGAAACAATGACAGGCAATATTTTCAAAGCTATTGCTCTCGGTGCTTTGGTAACTGCTGTTATCCAGAGCTCGTCTGCGACCACAGTTATGGTGGTCGGCTTTGTAAATGCAAGTATTATGACGCTCAAGCAGGCTGTCGGCGTTATTATGGGTGCCAATGTCGGTACTACAATGACAGCTCAGCTCCTTCGCTTAGGCGGAGGTGAGGGCGCAAGCACACTTATGAAGTTCCTCAAGCCTTCAAATCTTTCCTATGTGGCTGTGGCTATCGGCTTTTTACTCATGATGGGAAAGAAGAAGCGCAAGATGAAGGATATCGGCGAAATTCTTCTCGGCCTCGGCGTTCTTTTCATCGGTATGAATACAATGGAATCCTCCGTTGCAGGTCTGCGTGAGCTTCCTGCTTTCCAGGCAATGTTTGCAACACTCAAAAACCCTGTTCTCGGCGTTCTCGTCGGTGCTCTCGTAACAGCAGCTATCCAGAGCTCCTCTGCTTCTGTCGGTATTCTGCAGGCTGTTGCGGCAACGGGTGCAGTTTCCTATGCGGCTGCTATTCCGATCATCTTCGGCCAGAACATCGGTACTTGTATCACATCCTTTATGTCCTCTATCGGCGCAAGCAAGAATGCAAGAAGAGCCGCTATGATGCACCTCTACTTTAACCTTATCGGTACTATCGTATTTATGATAGGTATGTATGCGATAAAGGCAATCGTTGGCTTTACCTTCTGGGATGACCCTATCACAAAGGGCGCTATCGCAAACTTCCACACAATCTTCAACGTGGTCGTTACAGTCCTCTTCATTCCGTTTAACGGTCTCCTTGTAAAGGCTGCTGAAAAGACTATCAAGGCAAGTCCTAAGGACAACGACCTTGACCTCGAGCTTGCACGTCTTGATGAGCGTTTCCTT
>SVKW01000150.1 GCA_015068285.1 Oscillospiraceae bacterium
TGAAATCGGGAAGCACGATAGTGCTCGACTATGCGGAAAAGGAAATCGAAGGAGTGAGCAGCTACTCGTATATCGAAATGGTGACTATGCTCAACTTTGCAGGCTTTGATGTCTGTGAATATATTTCGCCTGACGACTGGGCAAAAAGCTGGAATAATACACAAAATGTGGATAAAAGTGAGTTTGACGGCGTGATTCTGGCTGTAAAACGTGTGGTTTAATCCCCGTTTGTCATACTGAGGCATCGCCGAAGGATCTTTCACGGCTGAAAAAGATTCTTCACATCCGTTCGGATATAGCTTGATTATAAATATTTTCAAATTGGTAAAAATAATCAAAAAAACTCTTGACAAATTGGTAAAAGTGTTGTAAAATATGAGCTGTTATGGGCGTAAAACGTACGCCTATCCTTTCCTGTGTAGGATGACACAGGACAAAAGTCCAGAAGGAGGTAAAGAACAATGCCAAAGCTCACAAGCAAGTATGAAACAATTTTCGTTGTTGACGTAACACTTGGTGAAGAACAGATGAACTCCGTAATCGAAAAGTTCAAGACAATGATCGCAGAAAACGGCACAGTTACTAACGTAGCTGACTGGGGTAAGCGTCGTCTTGCATACACAATCGACTACAAGACAGAGGGTTACTACACACTCGTAGAGTTCGAAGCAGACCCAAGCTTCATTAAGGAACTCAACCGTGTTTACAACATCACAGAAGGCGTTATGCGTTCTATCGTAATCGCTAAGTAAGGTGTAAAAATGCTTAATAAGGTAATTCTCATGGGCCGCATTACTGCGGATCCTGAACTTAAGCACACACCAAGCAACGTTGCAGTTTGCACATTTTCCCTTGCAGTAAACCGCCGCTTTAACCGTAACGAAACAGATTTTATCGACATCGTTACATGGAGACAGCAGGCTGAGTTTGTTTCGAAGTATTTCTCCAAGGGCCAGCAGATGGTCGTTGTCGGAGCACTTCAGACAAGAACATGGGAAGATAAGAACGGCAATAAGCGCAAGAGCGTTGAAGTTGTTGTAGACGAAGTTCACTTTGCAGACAGCAAGAGAACTGCAGGTAACACATCACCAAGAGAAGAAGCGTTACCTTTTGATTTCTCTGCAGGCAATGCCTTCAGCGAGATCGAAGATGAAGATGATGGCAATCTGCCATTCTAAACTAATTAAGGAGGAACAGCGAAAATGGAAAAAGAAACAAGAGAACGCCAGGACCGTCCAGAACGTCCAAATATGCGTGACAGACGTCGTCGCAAGGTATGCCAGTTCTGTGTAGATAAGGTTGAAGCTATCGATTACAAGGATACAGCAAAGCTCCGCAAGTACATCTCTGAAAGAGCTAAGATCCTTCCACGTCGTATGACAGGCACATGTGCTATGCACCAGCGCCAGCTCACAGAAGCTATCAAGAGAGCTCGTCATATTGCACTTCTCCCATACACAGTTGAATAATTACTGTTAATATGAAGCCACTCCGCAAGGGGTGGCTTTTTTAGTGTCGAAAAAGTATTTTCGACACTTCAAACGAGGCAGGCCTCGTTTGATTCTGCATCGGTCTGCGCGTACGCTATGCGTACACTTGCCCGATAGAGGTGCAAAAATCCATGCACATGTCCTGGATTTTTGCGGATTTAATAGGGGTGCAGCTGCGGACGCAGAAAACACTTGTCATTCTGAACGAATGTGAAGAATCTCCTGACTTTCAAAAAATACTTGATTTATGTCAAAAGTATAATATATATGTGAATTTTTTAACTTCCTATTGACAAATCACCCTGTAGGTTATACAATATTTAAGTAGCTTAACAAACATTTTCGTTTATCATAGAAAGGAGCAAGTAAAGTGGCAACAATAGGAGATAAGCTTGTAAGAGCAATGCGCGATCTTCACAGAGGATGGATGGATGTCACGCCGAAGAATGTTGTGATAAATAAATCCCAGCACTTTGCATTGAGAGGAATAAAGGTGTTCACAGATGAACATCCGGGCACTAAAGGTGCAACTGTCAAGGATCTTGCTAAAAACAGCAGCCGCAGTCCGGCAAGCATCAGCCAGAAAATTTCGGCGCTTGAGGAACATGGTCTTGTTTTCAGAACACCTGATGAGAAGGATAAGCGCATCGTTTATTTCCATCTTACAGAGGATGGCGAAAAGGTGCATGACGATATTCACAGTCAGATGACAGGTTTTATCGATAAAATTATCGAAAAACTGGGTGAAGATGAGATAATTGAAACGACAGCCCGCATTGAAAAACTGGTGAAGTGCATACAGGAGACCAATGCGGAAATGATGGAGGGCATTGATGAAACTGATTAAAAAATACATCAGACCTTTCCTTGCAGCAGCAATCGTATGTATATTGCTGCTTGGCGGCCAGGCGATTTTGGAGCTTATGCTGCCGGAATATATGTCGAGAATCGTAAACACAGGCCTGCAGAAGGGCGGTATTGAGCAGACATATCCGGAAATCCTTCCTGCAAATACGCTTGAGATTTTTGCAAAATATATGAGCGATGAGGACAGGGAGCTTTTTACTCACAACTATATCCCGTTGATGGCTTTGGAAAATAAGGATGAAATTCTCGAAAAATATCCTGAAGCACCGGAAAATGCATTGGTTATTTCTGATGAATTGAGCAAAAAAGAGCTTGATGCCTTGGAAAAAGCCTTTGCAAAAAGCGCCTATTGTGTTTATGAGGTTTATTCCCGCAACGATCTTCTTGCAATAGACCCCAATGACACAAACCAGAAAATCGACCCGGCGATTCTCATTGAGTATAAGAACTTCTTTAATATATCGGATAACGAAATAAATGAACTTATTACTGCTGCAGAGGATGCCCAGGAAACTTTGGTGAGCAGTATTGCCACAGTTTTCATAAAGGGCATTTATGAAAGTTTCGGTGCAGACCTCAGCGGAATCCAGAATGGTTTTATCGTAAAAGCAGGTCTTGCAATGCTTGCGCTCAGCGCTCTCAATGTCGCCTGCACAATAGGCTGCGGCTATATTTCCAGCCGTGTCGGTGCAGGTGTTGCGCGTAATATGCGTAAGGATATATTCAATAAGGTCACAAATTTCTCCTCTCAGGAGATAAATAAGTTTTCCACAGCTTCTCTTATCACGAGAACGACAAATGACGTCGGGCAGCTTCAGATGATAGTCACAATGGGCCTTCGTATGATGCTTTTTGCCCCTGTAATGGGCATCGGCGCTATTGTTATGGCGCTCCGCAAGGCAGTTTCCATGAGCTGGGTTATCGCCCTTGCGGTAATATGTCTTCTCGGTCTTATTGCAGTGCTTTTCAGCATCGCAATGCCGCGATTCAAGAAGATGCAGACACTTGTGGATAAGCTCAACCTTGTCACAAGAGAAAACTTAAACGGCATGCTTGTCATCCGCGCATTCGGCACTCAGGACTTTGAAGAAAAGCGTTTTGATAAGGCAAATAAGGAACTGACAGACAACAATCTTTTTGTAAATCGTGTTGTCAATTTACTTATGCCTGCAATGAATCTCATTATGAACTTTGCAACGCTGACCATAATCTGGATAGGCTCCCACAAGGTCGCTCTCGGCGCAATGCCTGTGGGCGATATGATGGCGTTTATGTCATACGCGATGGAAGTAATTATGAGCTTCCTCTTTGTAAGTATGATGTTTATGAATATTCCGCGCGCCCTTGTTTCGGCAAACCGTATTCAGGAGGTTATGGACACAGAAATCAAAATCAGGGATGTGGCAAATCCTGTCAGCCTGCCTGAAAAGCCAAAGGGCGAAATCGTTTTCGACAATGTTTCCTTCCGCTATGAAGGTGCTGAAAGCGATACCCTTGAGCGCATCAATTTCACAGCCGAAGCAGGCAAGACAACTGCGATTATCGGCTCGACAGGCTCGGGCAAATCGACGCTTATCAATCTTATTCCGAGATTTTTTGATGTCACAGGCGGCAGAATCACCTTTGACGGCGTGGATATACGACAGCTTAAGCAGACAGACCTGCGTGATAATATCGGCTTTGTGCCGCAGAAGGGCGTGCTTTTTAGCGGTACTATCGAATCAAATCTCCGCTTCGGCAGTGAACACGCTGTAAAAGAGGCTCTTATGGAAGCTCTCGATGTGGCGCAGGCAACCGAGTTTGTATCGGAAAAGGAAGATGGAATCGAGTCTGAAATCAGCCAGGGCGGCACAAATGTTTCGGGCGGACAGCGTCAGCGCCTGTCTATTGCGCGAGCTCTTGTGAAAAAGCCTCCTGTCTATATTTTCGATGACAGCTTCTCGGCTCTCGACTTCAAAACAGATGCCAAGCTGCGCAAGGCGCTTAACGAATATACAGGCGGAGCTACGGTCATTATCGTCGCTCAGCGCATCAGCACTATTATGAATGCCGATAAGATAATCGTTCTCAATGACGGCGAAATCGCAGGTGTAGGTAAACACCGTGAGTTGTTAAAGAATTGCGAAACATATCGTGAAATCGCAGAATCCCAGCTGAGTAAGGAGGAGCTCGAAATATGAGTGAAAACAAAAGACAATCAGCGCCTTCAGGCGGCTCCCCATTCGGCGGTCCGGGCTCGGGCAGAGGCAGAGGCGGTCCTGGTGGCAGAATGATGCCGGGCGAAAAGGCGAAAGACCTGAAAGGCTCGCTGAAAAAGCTGGTCAAAAAGCTTAAAGGACAGTGGCTCAGCATATTTATCGTCTGTA
>SVKW01000011.1 GCA_015068285.1 Oscillospiraceae bacterium
TATTGCCTACACGGCTGCCGCGCGGACCTACGCATGCGCCTACAGGATCAACGTTTTCATCTGTTGCAAATACTGCGATCTTGCTTCTGGAGCCTGCTTCTCTTGCTACGCCGTTGATAACAACTGTGCCGTCGTAGATTTCAGGAACTTCAAGCTCAAAGAGACGCTTGACAAGACCCGGATGTGTTCTGGAGATAACGATCTGTGGGCCCTTTGCGCCGTTTCTTACTTCAGCAACGTAAACCTTGATAACGTCGCCTTCCTTGATGACTTCGCCTCTCACCTGTTCGGAAGCCTGCATCATAACTTCTGTCTTGTCCTTACCGCCGCCGATTTCAAGAACCATATTGCCGTATCTTGCGTCGATCTTGATAACTGTTGCAGAGAGGATCTCATGCTCCTTGGAGCTGAATGCAGCGAGGACCATTCCTCTTTCTGCTTCTCTGATACCCTGAATAATAACCTGCTTGGCTGTCTGTGTTGCAATTCTGGAAAAATCCTTTGTATCGACTTCGATCTTGATTGCATCGCCGAGCTGTGGGTTTGGTGTGTAATTCATAGCATCTTCCACTGTGATTTCTGTGGAATAATTTTCCGGCTCATCGTCAACAACGATCTTTGTTACATAAACCGAAATAACGCCTGTTTCAGGATCGATAGTTGCTTCAACATTGTCTGTTGGTGCATTATAAGGGTCCTTCTTGAAGAGTGCCTTATATGCTGCTATCATACCCTGGGAAATTCTATCGAGCATATAGCTCTTCATAATTCCCTTTTCAGCCTCGAGCTCCTCAAGAGCTCTGATGATTTCTACGCTCATATCTAACTCCTTAATATTTTTTATATACTTAGTGAATAATTAAAACTCAAAGTGAAGTCTGATGCCTGCGACATCTTTCTTATTGTACTGTGTACCTGCGATTGTGACTGTTTCGTCATCAAATGCTTCGAGAGCGCCGCATACAGATTTATTGCCGTTTATTGCCTTATAGAATGTAGCGTCTACATCCTTGCCCATTGCCCATACAAAATGCTCTTTCTTTGTGATATGTCTTTCAAGACCTGCCGAAGAAACTGTAAGCATATATTCAGGGAGGGAATCAAATTCCTTTGCATCAAGAAGGGGATCGATATAGCGGCTGACCTTTTCACAGTCATCTGTGTATACGCCGCCTTCTTTATCGATATAAACTGTGAGCACGTGTCTTGCGCCTTCTTTTTCAAATGTTACATCCCAGAGGGAGCAGCCTGTTTCGCTGAGAGGGGCTTCACACATTTTTGCGACTTTTTCCAAAAGTTCCTTTGTTGTCATACCTGTCTCCTTATCTCTAATATACAAGAAAGAGTGGGTTAACCCACTCTTTCGTCAATGCTTATCATACTGTAGCAGATTATACCACAAAGTTTTGATAATTGCAAGAGGTTTTGCAATTATTTTTTATCAACTTCTGCCATGTGGAGAAGAAGATCAACTGTCTTTGCGGAATAGCCGTATTCGTTGTCATACCATGCAACGAGCTTTACGAAGTTATCTGTAAGAGCGATACCTGCCTTTTCGTCAAATACGCTGATGCAGCTTTCGCCTACGAAGTCGGAAGAAACAACGTCTTCGTTTGTATAGCCAAGGATACCCTTGAGTTCGTTTTCAGAAGCCTTCTTGATAACTGCGCAGATTTCTTCGTATGTAGCGCTCTTTTCAAGATTTACTGTAAGGTCAACAACAGAAACGTCAAGTGTTGGAACACGGAAAGCCATACCTGTGAGCTTGCCCTTAAGCTCTGGGATAACCTTGCCAACTGCCTTTGCAGCGCCTGTTGTGGATGGAATGATGTTGCCTGCTGCTGCACGGCCGCCTCTCCAGTCTTTAGCGGATGTGCCGTCAACTGTCTTCTGTGTGTTTGTTGTAGCGTGAACAGTTGTCATAAGGCCTTCCTTGATACCGAAGTTATCGTTGATAACCTTAGCCAAAGGAGCAAGGCAGTTTGTTGTGCAGGATGCGTTGGAAACAACAGTCATATCCTTTGTGTACTTGTCGAGGTTAACGCCGCAAACGAACATAGGAGCATCAGAAGAAGGAGCTGTGATAACAACCTTCTTAGCGCCGGCTGTGATGTGTGCGCTTGCCTTTTCGATTGTCTTGAAAGCACCGGAGCTTTCTACAACATATTCTACGCCTACTTCACCCCATGGAATGTCCTTAGGATCATTTTCTGTGAAGATAACGATCTTCTTGCCGTCGATGATGAGATGCTTTTCATCACATGTAACTTCACCCTTGAATCTGCCGTGAACTGTGTCATACTTGAACATGTATGCAAGATATTCAGGTGTCTTTCTCGGAGCATTGATAGCTACGAAATCACATTCAGGATTATTGATTGCGGAACGAAGCACCAATCTGCCGATTCTGCCAAAACCATTGATACCAATTTTAACGCCCATGTCTTCCTCCAAAAATTGCATTTTATATTTGTAATGGGTTTTTACATACTATATATATTATACACTATTTATAAATAAAAACAAGGGGTATTTGACAAAAAGTGCAATTTTTAAAATAGTCTGTCATAAATTGTCGGATTTTGTTGATTTTTTCCCGATTATGGTTTATAATTTATATTAACAAGTTGTTCAATAATTTTACGATAAAAGGTGATTTATTATGACAGAAAACCGCTCTATCAATACTCCAACTGAATATATGCTCGCTGCTACTTTCTCCGGCAGAGTGGTTTTCACCAGCGAGTCTCTCATCACTTATGCCGGTTACGATATGACAGGACGCAATCTCAACGAGATTTTTGCCGACGATGTTTCTGCTCAGATTCTCTATGCCTGCAGAAGCCGCGGCTCATATCACGACATCGTCTCTTTTTCCGGCTCACGCGTCACTATTGACGCTCATGCTGAAAGCGATGAGATACTTATTTTCGTCAAGACCTCTCATGCTGAGAGAACTTTTTCGGGAAATATTTCCCCTGTCAACAAGGTGTCCCGTGAGCTGGACTCTGCTGTTTCCGTCATGTCCATGATGCTTGACAATATTACAGCAGGCGGAGCCGAAGTTTCCCCTGACGCTGTAGCTCTTATGAACAAGCAGCTTATGAAGCTGACCAGACTTTCAAAAAACATCGTTTCCTATTCCCAGTATCTTTCAAAGCAGCATTATGTCAACTACAAAAAGATCTCGCTCAATACATTTATAACCTCCCTTGCTGACAGTATCCGTCATATTATTTCGGGCATACCTGTCGATATTGTTGTAAAGCTTCCTGACGAGGAAATATTCGCTATGGTGGATGAGGAAAAAATGAGACGCGCATTCCTCAATGTCATAACCAATTCCATCGCTTCCCGTACAGATAAGCTTACCATTCTGATAACCCTTTACCCTGCTGTTTCGGATAATGTCAATATTGTAATACGCGATAACGGCTGTGGCTTCTCTCCTGCTGCGCCTACAGATAAATCCGACGCATCCATGCTTGCCAACGCCTACAACAGCTTTGGTTTTGCAATCAGCCATATTTTCCTCGAGCTTCACGGCGGTCACTTCTCCGTGATATCCGAACAGGGCAAGGGAACTGTTGTAAGCATGAGCCTTCCGCGCAACATGGACAAGCTGCCTCCCAGTTTTTCCTCGATGATCCCGCCTTATTCGGGAAACATGAATGAACTGCTGCTGGAGCTTTCCCCTGTCCTTCCGCCTGAAAAATATATCAAAAAATAAAACAAGCCGGTCTTGATGACCGGCTTTCTTTTACACATATAAATGTAAATAAGCAGCCTTTCATTTCGAAAGACTGCTTTATTTTTTATTTAAGGTCTGCGATATACATTGCGTCACCGAAGCTGAAGAAGCGGTATCTTTCTTCGACAGCCTGTTTATAGGCGTTCAGGATACGCTCTCTGTCAGAGAATGCAGAGATGAGCATAATGAGGGTGCTTTCAGGAAGGTGGAAGTTTGTGATAATGGCATCGACACCTTTGAAAGTATATCCAGGATAGATAAAAATGCTTGTGTCCGAGCCGCCTGCTTTTGTGATGTGATTTTCGTCTGTTGCGCTCTCAAGAGTACGGCAGGATGTTGTGCCAACAGCGACGATTCTGCCACCTGCTTTTCTTGTGTCATTGATGAGCTTTGCAGTTTCCTCAGACACTTCATAGTGCTCGGAATGCATGTGATGATCTGTAATGTTCTCTGCCTTTACAGGTCTGAATGTACCGATACCTACATGGAGTGTGACCTCGGCAATTTTAATTCCCTTGGCTCTTATCTTATCGAGAAGCTCATTTGTGAAATGAAGCCCCGCAGTAGGAGCCGCCGCCGAGCCGTTATGCTTGGAATATACTGTCTGATAACGCTCTTTTTCACCGAGTTCAGCCTTGATGTAATGCGGAAGCGGCATCATGCCCAATTTATCAAGTATTTCCAAAAAGATGCCGTCATAAGTGAAATGGATAACTCTGTTGCCGTCGTCCTGCACCTTGATGATTTCGCCCTTGAGAAGTCCTTCACCGAATACGACTTTAGCGCCTTCACGCAGCTTTTTACCCGGATAAACAAGGCATTCCCAGTTGTCATCGCCAAGGTCCTTGAGAAGAAGGACTTCGATAGCGCCGCCTGTGCCACGGTTGCCCAGAAGGCGCGCAGGGATAACTCTTGTGTTGTTGACAACGAGGCAGTCGCCCTCGTTGAGATAATCTATAATATCGTAAAAATGCTTGTGAAAGACTTCGCCAGTTGTCTTATCAACCACCATAAGACGGGATGTATCGCGCTTTTCAATAGGTGTCTGGGCGATAAGCTCTTCAGGCAGGTCAAAATAAAAGTCTGATTTTTTCAAATTAGTCGACATTTCCAACTTCTACTCCTGTAAAATAATGTTTTATTATATCAATATAGTTTATTCCGTTTTCAGCCATACCTCTTGCGCCCCACTGGCTCATACCGATATTATGTCCCGAACCGGAGCCCTGAATTATGATGTCGCTTGAGCCCGAGCCTGTGGAAATTGTGCTGACGCCGTTTTTTGAAAGGACTTTGATGTCATTCCAGTTGCCTGTGATGGCTTTTTTAATAAAGTCAGCTCCGATGGCAAAGATATCGCTTATGCTTCTGACCTGACGATTGCCGATGTAAACACCTGCGCTATCGCTTGTCACTGTGTATCTGTGGCTGTAAATCGTCACATCGTATGTACTGCTGTTGAGAAGTGTTCTCGCTGTATCCCCCGAAACGGTCTTTCTGCCGTAGGTTTCGTCAACAAATGCAAGCTGGAGCACATTTCCGTACTTGGAATACTTGCTGACATAGAAATCGGTGATATTCGTCACAGAATAACCCTTGGATTTGAGGATTTTGGTGATTTTATCGAGAGAAAGCCTGTAGCTCCAGTTTTCATAAGGTGAGTTTGTATATTTGAGGTAATCATCTGGCACACCGCGGAGATAATCGTGCTTTGTGCCCCAGATATTCTCGACATCCTCTGTATGTCCGCCGCTGGAGGCATGGAAGAATGTATTGGCAATTTTGCCGTCATAAATTACATACTGACCGGAAACTGCGTCACAGGCGGCATCGCTCTTTGCCGTTGCCTGATTTGTGCCGTGGTAAACCTGACAATGTGTGGTATTGCAGATGTCAAAGCCCTGGGATTTATGCTTGCCTATGCAGTTTTGCGCGTATGATTTGGCGCACAGCGCCTGCACTTTCAGCACCTCTTCGTGCCATGTCGGATTGACTTCGTAAGGCACAACGCCCTTGGCGTAGTCATCCTCTGTAACATAATTTATAACCGAAATATCATTGCCGTTGACACGGTTGTATTCAAAACCGCCGTAATATTTATAGCCCTTGAACCATGTCTGCGCCTTGCCTTCTTCATAAATCGGCATAATCGCAAGCGGTCCGCCGTTGTCATATTCAAAAAGTATTGTATTCGTGCCGGTAACTGTCACGGTGTAGCAGGTGTTGCTGTAGCCGCAGACTGAAAACTCAAGTCCTGTAATTTCCGCAACTTCAAGAAGGGCTTCCTCCGCTTTTGCGTGAGTTTCATACTGACCGCTTCTCACAGCATACATTCCATCGGCAAATGCAGGAAAGGCTGTCAGTCCGTGATCTTTAAGCAGAGTTATGGCTTCATCCATCTCCTCTTTTGTTTCAAACTGAGTGTTGAGCTGCAGATGATAAGGAGCTATCATTGTTGTAAAGCTTGAAGGCTTTACATCATAATATGTGTTGGAAGAGTCGATATATATAAGCTTGTCCTTGACCATTGTGATTTTATTATGGTCTGTAATGCCGTAAAGGCTGACAAACTGACGGTCTGCATCGAAATAGCCCACCTCATAACCATAGCCGATGCCTGTCACATTCTGCAGGTTTGCCGCAGGCAGAGCATTTGAACTGTAATAAAGCCCGACCTTGAGCACATCACTCCCCGCCGCCTTTGCAGGAAGGATGCATATTATCGATATAAGCAACGCTGTAAACAGCGTTTTAAGCATATTTTTCTTCATATATTTTCTCCTGTTACAGATAAAAAGACGAAATTTACCGAGTATAAAATTATTATACCTTATTTATATAAAAGTGGCAAGACCTTTTTCGGCAATTTTCGCATTAAAAAGACCTCCGTAAAGGAGGTCTTTTGTGTTTTAGTGGCTTATGCCTTCATCAGGATGAGGCGGCAATTTTTCAGGCGGACGGTTTTCTTCGATTCTGTCACGTCCCGAGCGCCAGCCTGCCGACTGAATATAATCAAAAATATAATCAGAACCGTATGCGCCATCAACAAGAGCCTGTTTTGCGCTCACAGCATTAAATCTTATTGGATTTTTCTGGTGGAGATATTCAATGGTAGATGTAATATGATCCCATTTTTCTTCTTCGACTGTCTGCACCACAGAATAGCTCACATATCCACGCTGATTTTCACCGCTGTGTGGGAATGAAAACTCGGCAAAAATGTCCTCTGTCGGCGGAAAATTCATAAATGCCATTGAGCTTTCGTGCATGAGCACCTCGAGGGAATTATATTCCGATTCATAAGTCTTACCCTTTTTATCGTACAATACCCTGCCTGAAAGCTCTCCCGTCTGCACAGTATCATCCGCAAGACGCCATGCAGGCCAGATTTCAACACCTTCCGTACCGCAGAAAAGCATATCCTCATTCCATTTAAAATGATGAAATATCTTCCATGTGCTCTTGCCGTCCCCCATTTTTACAACTACATCTGTAGCTGTGTACTCGTAAGGATTATTGTTTTGCTTTCCGACAATTATCACATCTTCGCCCGGATGCAAGTCTTTAATATTCACCGTCACTTCTATGGCATCCTTGCAGGCAAGGATATCTTGGTTTGTAAGGTCATTGAGGGTATATTCAGGATAGCCTAATTCAATAAGCTTTTCCTTTACCATTTCGACCTCTGCTGTAGTTTCTCTTTCCATAATTTCCCAGTTCATCGGAACTTTCTGCAAGAACAGCATACCGATTACCATTCCAGCGGCAACGACAGAAATAATAAGCTTCACAAGCTTTTTATCCTCTATTTTTACAGGTGCCGCTTCAACTGAATAGCCTGCTTCATCGAGAGTTTTTGACAACTTAAAAATACACCTCAGGATTATAAAGAAGATGATTATGAACAGCATCAGTTCAAACCTGCCTTTGTAATTCACCATAGCTAACGGTATCATTACAGAGGTCCACACAAGCAGCATAAACGCCGATGGCGCACCCACTTCTGTACCTGCTCTTTGCTGAATATCCTTTATTCCAGTCCACAGACAGTATTCAAGCACAACCATAAGCGCAACATCCATATATCCGAAAAGCCTGAATATCGGCATTTTGGTCATATAAGGCAGATATATTGTTGCCGCCATTATTGTTGTAAAAAGTTGGTATACCATTGTCACTGCGGCAATGATATACGCCGTCCTCATAGCTTTATTTTCCTGCCGCAATGTACGGAAGCCGAGATAGAGCATCACTGCGCCCAGAGCCTGCAGAATATAATTCAGGCCCCACATATTTATGGTTACGAATGTTGTGGCGATACCCCATGTTATTCTGCTCATACTCCTGCTTATCGGATTTATTTCCTTCATTATTTCTTCAGGAGGCATTTCAGGGAGTTCATTTTCGAGCAGCATTTCAAATTCCAGGTCGGTCATTTTATCGAAATCAGTCACGCTCGTCACCTCCCATCAGCTTGCGCAACTTCTGCTTTATGCGGTAAAGTCTGCCCTCGACAGCACGCTCGGTCATGCCCATTTCTCTTGCAATCTGGGCTGTCGGCTGCATATAGTAATATTTTCTGTAAAACAGAAGGCGCTCGGTTTTTTCCAGCTTGTCAAGTGCTCTTTTCAGCGCAAGCTTGCGCTCATTTTCAAGCACAGCCTGCTCAGGCGTCGGATTTGCTGACGGCATTTTTTCGTCCAGCTCGTCATTTTCAGCGTGTTTTTTGTTATTTCTCGCCCTGTTGAGAGCAGTATTTCGCGCAATGGCAGTAAGCCATGCAGAAAGACTTCCCCGGCTTTCGTTATACTGGCTGATATTATTCCACGCCGACATCATAACGTCACTCAGGCACTCTTCTCTGTCGTGCTCATTTTCAAGAATAGGCTTTATTATGTAGCGCACAAGAGGGCTGTAATGCCTGACAAGCTCTTCCATTCCCGCTTCACGCCTTATGTAAATCATATTCACGATTTCTTTTTCGGTCAAATCCAACACCTCCTTTCGGGTGGCTTCTATTTTATTATACACTACAAATTACAAAATCCCATGCTTTTTTACAAAAATAAAAACACCCGAAGGTGTTTTATTATTTTTAGTTTGCGCCTGTGCCAAGGGAAATAACCTTGCCGAGATTCCAGTTTTCAACCGCCTTCTTTGCGGCTTCATACTTCTCATCAGGGCTGTTGAAAGGCACTTCGCTTGTATGACCGCCGCAGTCTGCACATGAAACGTAGACGCACCAGTCATTTTCAACTTCAATGCCGCCTGCACCGCCGCACAGCGGACAATCAAAAATTTCAAGATCCTTGAAGAGCTCAAGGTCTGCCATTACTTTAGCCAGAATGCTCATATATAAATCTCCTCTTTATTTTTCATCTACCGAATATTATACAATATTTTTAAGCAAATTACAATAACTTTTACGATAGTATTTTCTATAAACCGAGGCGATATACTCTGTTGGCATTTTCAAAAAACACCTTGTCCCAATGCTTTTCAGGCACTATTCTCTTGAAAAACTCGATATATTCGCTTAAGTTTACTATAGGCCAGTCTGTGCCAAACATGAACTTATCCCAGTTATTGACGGCATACATCCACGTTTTAAGGGCGCCCACATAGCCCGCCTGCTCTTTCATATATTCGTCAACATTTATTCTGCCTTCAAGCAACCCCGAAAGCTCGGCATACACATTTGGATTTTTCAGCACTACGGCTGCCGAGGTTTCAAAAAATGGATTGCCAAAATGACACATCACAAACTGTGTATCCGGGTTATCTGCCGCAACTTCGTCAAGGGCAAGCGGATGGCAATATTTGAGATGAGCTCTTGAAAACGATGTAAGCCCCATGTGAACGGCGACAGGCTTGTTGTACTTTGCCGCAAGGTCATAGACAGGCTGATAAAGCTCATCGGTCAGCGAAATCTTGTTATAGCCAGGATAAAGCTTGACACCACAGCACAAATCGCGCTTCAAATGCTCCTCAATCTGCTCTGCCATGTGTGAAATGGTATTTTTGCCGTCTGCCATCAGTGTGCTGTCAAGGCCGACGCAGTAATGGAACATATCGGAAGGATAGTTATGATTTTCAATTTCAAGGCCGCCGTTGCCCATAATTACACCGTGAACAATGCCAAGCTCACGATAGACCTCCCTGAGATGCCGGACAGAATTGCTGTGTCCCACAGCGTTTGCCATCTCCTCCGCCCTGCCGTTTTCGTTTTTGAAAAGATGCAGGTGAGCATCGATTATTTTCATTGGCTTCCCCTTTCGGATAAAGATATTTTTATTGCTTCTATTATATCTTGTGCGGCAGGAAAAATCAATAATTTCATCATACAAAAACAGGGCGCACATCTGTGCACCCTTTCTGGTCCGAATGACGGGACTTGAACCCGAATCTTATACATCGTAAACCCAGCATTCATCGGCTTTTGTCAAAATCGTGTGCATTTTCGTGTGCATTTTTCTCCATTTACGATGGAACTTTTCGCATCTTATAGCTCTCGCTGTCATAGGTTGAAAATCCTGCAAGACGCATCAACGCGATAAACTGTGCCTCGTTCTTTGCGTATTTCATCACAACGCGTTCGACGGCTTTTCTTCTGCTATTTGGAACAGTCTTGCCCTGGAACTTAACGCCTTCCTCTACCTTCTGCTCATCAAAGCACTTGATAACCTTTTCGATATCAACACCCATATCGACAGCCTTCTTCGCATATTTCTTTTGATTGTCAGAATCAAAATGAGAAGTAATTTTGAAGCTATTTTCATCAGTATAGTCGATGTTAGATTTACCATCAAACAAAATCCTATGAAGTTGCTGCTTGTCGTTTCTTGTCCAGGGCAAATCATAAATATACTGGCGTGTCTTTGCGGCATCCAGTCCTCGGGTATCATTGACAACAGCTATCATCTTTTCACGGTCAATTCCATTTTCTTCAGCCGAATCAATAAGTTCGGTATCAGATGCCGAATAAACCTTGGAACCGCCTTCAACATAGTCCTGCGCCGTATCATAAGCATACTGTCCGAACAAAGCACCCTTGATAGCATTACCGGCAGTCTGTTCCACAGGGAAATTAAGTTTCTTATTTCCCTCATTGTCATAGGTATAGCTGCCTCCCTGGGCATAAGCCGAAACGCCTTCCACAGTCTTTTTCATCTGCCCGCCGCCGAAAGGCATAAGGAAATATGCTGCCACTTTTCCGCCTTCCTTGAGAGCCATTTCTTTTCTCTTTTCAGGGGCCACAGATGAATCAAGAGCTGTCACCATATTGCCCACATCAGGCAAAGCCGAAGAAATTGGAAGTCTGCCGCCACCCAGCACACCGCCGATGAACGGCATCTGTTCAGCTGCACTCTTGCCAAGATTGGTGATATCATCTATGAACGGTGTTTCAGTATCTGCCACATCGGCAACAAATTCATATGCCATGTCGATCGGATCGAGAGCAGGTCTGCGGCCGACAAAATATTCATAAATCTGATTGTAAAGGAATCCGTAGACAAACATCTTTGTCAAACCCCATACAAGATTTTTCTTTTCATCCTGCGCCATTCTTGGAAGGTCTTTCAGCACATAGGAAAGCTGATTATTCACCTCAACCTGAAATGTTGTAAAAAGCTTCGTGACAGGATTCTTCTCATCAAAAATCGATGGCAGAGCCCCCTTGCTTCGGTCGGCCATAATCGAAGCGGCAAAAGCATCGGCATTGTCCATTGCAGACATTTCATCCATGCCGTTGCGGATATTCTCGTTATATTTGCCACGCACAAGAGCATTAGCTACAAAATCATCGATGTAATACATCGGGCTTGCAGCAATATCCCCTGCCTTTTCAATTTTCTTCTTCACAAGGAAATCCGAACCGCGTCTGTTTGTCAGGAATGTGCTTCGGTCAGCAAATCCATCATCCTTGACAGAATTACGCAAAGCCTGTCCCATAGCAGTGACAGCATCACCGTGCGAAAGCTGGGACATTCCCTGTGTTATCGGTATAAGATTTGTAAGCCAGGAAGATGGATTTACAGCCACCATATTGGAAGAAACTCTGCCCTGCACCTTCTTTGTCAGGTCATAGAAGATTCGTCCGACTTTCTGCTCCATATCTCTGTCGCCAACAGATTTCTTATTGGCAAGATTGTCTCCGTATCTTCTCAGCTCGACAGCAAGATTGGACATCTGCGTTCTATCAAGACCGTTCTCATAGGCCTCTTCCATAAGTCGACGCTTTTCAAGCTCATCGATGTCATCTCTCGCTCTTATTTCGTCAACCTTTTTACGCGTAGCTTCATCCGTTGTCTCATATCGCAATTCATCTTCCAGCGCGCGGATGTTGCGAATATCTCCTGTGTGATTGATTACGTTGGAAATACCCTCAATATATCGGTCAAATCCCTTCACAGCATCATATTCCGTTCTCACGCCTGTTCTTCGTAAAGCGTTCCTGAACCATGACTTGCCCGGACGGAACTCATGCGTTCTGCCTGCAATATCCGTAGGAAGATTATCTTTCTGCAAATCGAATCCGAGAACGGCAGCCGCCTTTGTAAACAAGCTGTCTGGCTGTTCAGTCTCAAAATGTGGGAAATAGTCTTTGCGGTAGTCGACTGGAGGATAACCGTTTGCGATAAGGACTTCGTTCATCTGGTCGATAAGACCGTTGTAAACGCTTCGGAATGTATCAACCGCGCCCCTGATTTTCTGCAAATCAGCTCCGCTTTTGACAACATCTGCATCTGTGATTTTGCCTTCTCCCAGAAGCTGAACAAGTGAGCTCTCTGAAACCGGACCAGCCATAGCATCTTCACCGTTCATATACTCAACATAATAATTCTTCTTATCAGAAAGTTCAAGGTCCTTGATAACCTTTCTCATCGTATTTTTCAGCCGATTTGAGTTAGCTTCATTTTTATGTACTGGAGTAATATATTCAGCAATAATTCTGTCAGCCTCTGACTTATCAGGGATGATATCGCGGAAATTGCGCTCCATAGTCTCTCGCTGGTAAAGCACACCCATAGACTTGTCTTTCCATGTGTTCACATTCACCAGAGCATCGACAGCCTTCTGCGTTCTTTCAGCGGCAATTCTGCTGTTATGCTTTCCAATTTCAGCATCATTGTCAAGCACAGCCTTTTTCGCTCTGTAAACAGCCATAACATTGTCAATGTTCGCGCCCTGCGGAACTTCACCTGGTCTTATCGTTCCATCAAGCAGCCCCTGAACATATCTCTGTTCATTTTCAGAAAGAACGGTATTCGCTTCGATTTCCTGAGCCTGCATCTCAAGAGCCTTTTTATGTCTGTACATTTCACGCACATTGTCATTTGGAGACATCATTTCATCAGAAAAATCCACCGTATCAGGTTCGATATCGCTGTTATTTGCAGGCGTTTCCACCTTGTTTTCAACATCCTTTGGAATATTTACATCTACATCTGCACTTTTCCCGATATTGCCGATAACATTTGCTCCTGCGCCGAACACACCGCCCGAAACAGCGCCGCCCAATGCCGAAGTAGCCAGTTCTTCAAAAGAGAACTCTGCATTCGGGTCCTGTGCCGCCTTGTCTGCAATATGATTGAGCACATAGGAAACACTTTCTTCCGAAGCTTCCGTTCCCATCTGTTTAAGGACCGACTTCACAAGAGGCTTGCCGCCGATTTTAACAGCATCGATAATATTATCAATAGGCAGTTTTTCTGTCACATATTCAATACCGCCCGAAACAAGGCCGCGTGCCAGAGCCTCTCCCGAACTCACGCCCTGTTTGGAAAGTTCATAAGTCTTTCCAGCAGCAGCCTTTGTTGCCATAATCGTTCCCGGCAAAGATGGAGAAATAGCCGCCGTTGGCAATGTAAGAGCCGTATCAGCAATCGAAATACCTACTCCGAATAATTTCTTTGCTTCCTCCGAAAGTCCCTCCATGGCTTTCTCCTCGTCCTTTTCGCCCGATTCATAAAGCTTCATGGCCCAGTGGTCTTCAGGAATAACACTCTTGCTCTTGTGCTTTTCTTCCTCTTCCTTTGCCTTCTCAATGCCGGCGCGAATAATAGCCTGCTTTGTCACAGCCTCACCGCCCGGAGCTTCAATGCCTTCATCAGCGTTGAAATCGTAAGCGCTGTCAGCAAGTCTGCCTTCCAGCACAGCGCGGCGTTCCTTCGCCTTCTGGTACTTTTCATTGTTTCGGTTCTTTGCCGAATCAACAATGCTGTCAGCTGTGCCTTTGGCAAGAATACCGACAGAAGCAAGAGTTTTCTTGCCCATCGAGCTGAGCACTTCTCCAGCTCGTTCAGGAGCAGATTTGTCACTCACCGCCCTCTTATTCTGTCGTTCCATAGCGGCAGCTCTAAGCTCACCTACAGTTTTCTTTGCAGAAGGAGCAGATGATACAGCCACAGGCACAGAAGATTTCTGTGCCTGTTCCTTTTTGTTCTCATCGCCCCAGTCCATCTTTATGACTTTCTTGTTAAGTCTGGCACGAGCATTCTTTTTAATCTCCTCGCGCTTTTTCTCTCGTTCAGACTGTGTGATATTATTCATCGTTTACCATCCCAATTTCTGCATAAACAAGTTGATGTCGTGTTCGGAAACACCATATTTCTCTAACAGAGCAACATAGTTTTCCATTTCCGCGCTTGAAGGAATCTCATTGATTGAGTTTGCAAGCTCCTGGTAATACTGATTCACCCACTGTGACTCAAATCCGCTTGATTCTGCCATCGGTGCGAGCTGTCCGCCGTTATATGCTTCCATATAATACTTGGCATACTTCGCCGCTTCCGTCGAAGAAAGACCGTTATCCATAAGCCATGCATAAGCGGCGCCTTCCGTCTTGATGCCTGCATTGTAAAGAGCATCATTGAGACCGCTGTAATCGATTGTGTCCTTTACAGTTCTGTTGCTTCCACCGCTGGAGCTCTTTGTGGCCTTTGCCTGTGCAAGAGCCATCTGTGCATCATAAGCGCTCTTCATGTTGGAAATCTGTTCGTCAGAATATCCCATAGCTTTATATCCGGAAAAATCTCCGTAAGCGGCAAGAGTTTCCGCCTTGTTCAAGGCCTGCTGTTCTGTGTATCGTTCTGTATCAAGCTTCTGCTGATACTGTGCAAGGCTGTTCTGAAGCAAAGCATTACCCTGGTCAATTCTCACATTCGCCATCTGCTGTGCATATGCAGAGAGAGCATTTGCTTTTTCAATATTTCCCGAAAGACGTGCCTCTTCAATCTGCTTGTTGATGTCCTGAATGAGAGCGATTTTCTGTGCTTCGTTTTCATTTGTTGCGCCCTGAAGCGTTGTGCCCAGTCTTGCTCTGTTTGTTTCGGAATAGCCTGTATCATTGATACCGAGATAAGCCTCCTTCTGCGCATTCACTCCGAAAGGATTTGCCGCCTTGAGATATGCATTGTATGCGCCCGCATTCGCTTCTGCAGTCTGTCTTTCAAGTTCAGGGATTCTGCTCTTAAGCGCATTGACGCTTTGCTCGATAGATGCCTGAATAGAGTTCTGCTGTGCCTGCTGTGCCGCTTCATACTGGCTCATTGCCTGTTCATAAAGCTGGTTTGCCTGATATGCCTGATTCTTCGCCTTCTGCTCGTTGATATAGGCGTATGCATCCTGAAATACCTGGTCTCCCGAATACTTGGAAAGCGAGCTGTCCCCTGCAATTTTGGCAGAGCGCTGGTCGACAAGGCTCTGTACATATTCAGCAGAAGCACCGTCCCTGATAGCCTGATTTATCATAAGGCTGTAGTCAGGCGAGCTTGTGCTCGAAGTCGGTGTGGAGCTTGTTGTGCCGCCTGTGATAATACTTCCAACACCTCCGCCTGCAGCCGTCTTTCTGACAGCCTCTGACGCTTTTTTAGCCACATCGATAATATTTGCCATAGATTATTCCTCCATTTCATAAAGTCTCTTGAGCATTGTGAAAACCTCTGCCCTTGTAACATTGTCGTTCGGTCTCGTGCCGTCAGCAATGCCTTTTTCCTTCACCCATGCGCAGGCGGCATCATACCATTTTTCGTAAGTGTCTTCCTTCCACTCCATACCCAGATATCTGAGAATTCCCTTCGCATCTGCAATAGCACACATTTCCCTGAACTCCGGTGTCTTAAGGCGCTCACATTCCTGCAAGTTCGTATAGAAGCCATGTTCAATAAGCACTGCAGGCATATCTGTGTATTTGAGAACGAAGAACGGACTTATTTTGATTTTGCCGCCGTTGCTCTTAATTCTGTCCGCAAGTCCCAGATACGGAACACTTTCCGCATAGATAGCCTTGGCAAGCTTCTCCGCTTCGCCGCCTCGCTCAACCACGAAGATGGACCAGCCGTTTGCCAAGTTCCATGTGGATTCAAAAGCATTCGCATGAATTGAAACGAATAAATCTGCGTCCCATTCGTTTGCAGTTTCACAGCGCCTCATCAAGTCATCTTCGCCGATCGGTGCGATAAGCAGTGTATCAATACCATGTCTTTTAAGATGTTTTTCAAGTCTCGCACCCACATCACGGTTAAACTCATACTCCCTGAGTGTTCCGTCAGGGCTTCGCTTGCCTGCTGTGCTTTCCGTATGACCGCAATCAATAGCTATCTTCATAAATAATCTCCTTTTGGAAAGAGCCTCCCATATCAGAGAGGCTCTTTTTCATTTAGCCCTCTTTGTTTGTGTTTCGTGTAAAGAAGTATGTAATTGTTGCGCCGTAGCTTGTGCAGAAAAGGGCAAGCACTTCCTTCGGCGGCTCCACCGGCGAGAACAAAAGCGCGATGAGCGCAAGAGTCATCGTGAGCGTCACAATACTTTTGACATCGATGAGCTTCGCCAGCTGTTCTGTGATTTTCATATCGTCCTCCTAATTTTCATGTGCCTTTTCGTTGAGATGTTTCTCTATCTTATTTACGGCTTCTGTTACAGGGCCATTACAGCCCTGTTCACGCAAGCCTTTGAGACAAGCTAACACGCCATAGGTTAAGAGTGTAAGCTCATCATTGATGTACTTCTGGTCGGCATTGTGCTTATCGCGCAATGCCTTGATTTCCTCATCCTGCTTTTTCTGCCTGTCCATCCAGCGCACAGCTTTTGCAAAATATGCCGTAATGCCGATGATTGCGCCGATTAAGGTAAAGCAGAGAATAATGTTCTGTGGAGTTACTTCGATTGTCATTGTGTCACCTGCCTTATTTAGCCTTACCTATACAGAAGCCGAGAACCACATCACGCAAGTAGAGGGCATCGTAGCCGTAGACGCTGCCACTCGAGTGGACATAATGGAAGCCGGCGGTGTTGTACACAGAACGCAACCACCAGGCATCTTGTCCCGTTGCCTTATGCTTCATCCTCGAAGTGTCATCAGGGAATAAGCTTGCATAAATACCACTCGTTACTTCTGTCTTGCTTGGCAGCCAAACCTCGTCTGTCGTTGTCTGTTGAAACTCCGAACCCGCCGTGTCGTATGCATTATGCGTTTTCGTGACAGCCTCAATACGGCTGCGTACTTTGTCAGGAATCATAGGTTTCAGCGTGTCATTCATATATGCGCGCAGAACGCTCTTTTCCCAGCCGCCGATTGCGCCTGTACCTTCGGTATATGCGCCTGTTGAGCCAGCTCTCGTTGGGTTCATTTGTTTACTTGTAGCAAGCGATTTCTTTGATATCCATGTAATTGCAGCCTTGCCCGTGCCATCAGCTAATGTATCTACATCAAAGCCTGCAATCTGCATATTTATCATGCCTTCACTGCCCATATCAAGAGGAACTGTGTCACCTATTGCATATTTTGTCTTATATGTGCCGTCATCAATAGCCGCAAATACATCTACCCACGGATCGGCAAATTCCGCCGTATAAGTGGCGTTTCCTGTCACCGCGCTTATTTCTGGAACCCAACCCTTAAAATCGTCGCCACTTGCATCAGTAGGTGTAGAGCCGTTGTAGGTTGGAGTTGTGCCATAAGGAACATTGGTATCTGTTTCAAGCACAGTATCTCCGTTTTTCCATGTGACTGTATATGTTCGCACCGTTGTCTTAAAGACTGCATATACATCTCTGTCGCCAGTGATATTTGTAAGAGCATCACTGTCAACTGTGCCGTCATCCGTCTTGCTCCATCCGCTGTGAGTATAGCTGTACTGCGCTGTGCTTGGCTTTGTCAATGCTGCACCCGAATAGCTGGCGTTGCTGCCGTATTGCACAGCCTGAGTAGTGAGTAATGTGCCGCCATTGTAGAAAGTAACTGTGTAGCTGCGGAGTGTAGCTGTAAATACCGCGTATACAATTCTTTCACCTGTGATGTTTGTGAGAGCGTTAGCGTTTACTTCACCGCCGTCTGTGAGCGACCACCCTGCAAAGCTATAAGAATACTGCGCTGTTGCCGCCTTTGTTGGTGTTACACCGCCGTATGTTACATCACTGCCGTATGGAACGAATGTTGAATAAAGAAGCGCCGAGCCCTTCTCGTCATAGAAGTAAACTTCCGGTGAGATATGCTTGTAGTCTATAACGATGCCAGGGTATCTGTTCTGTATTGTGGCGAGCTGGGAGATTGCAATGCTGTCAACATGGATAACGCCCTGCATCTGCGCATGGTCGGTGTTGTTGCCGTTCTCGTCAAGGCCTCGCATTGTGTCCAGTTTATCGCAGAAAGCCATCAAAGCTTCTGCGCTGTTCAAAGTCCAGTCGAACCCTATAATTCTGATTCTGCTGCCTGCCGCCATTGCATCAAATATATCCTTTGTGTCAACAAGCGGTGTGTTTTCAATACGAAGTGTAGTGATGTTTGCGTATGAAGGCATTACAAACTCTGTGAGCTTTGTCTGATTGCGGAGCGTAAGGTTTGTTACTGTCGCAGGCAGGTGGAGCTTCTTCAGCATACCGCCATTCGGAAGTGTTACCGATGTGATTGCAGTATTGTCAAAGTACACTTCCTCAATGTTCGTACAGCCTGAAAGGTTAATAGCAGGTGTAGCGTTCACATCAGCCGCTGTATTGCCGAGGTTAGGACAGTTTCTTACATCCAATACCTTGAGCAGTACATTGTTACCTGCGTAGAGCTGTGTGAGATTCTGATTGCTGTATGAGCTTGATGCATCGCCCAGCTTCAGGCGTGTCAGCTTTGTACCAGCGGCAAACTCTGCGTAACCTACCTGAAGGGCAGAGAGGTCACCGAGGTCAGCAATCTGTGAAGCCGAATAGATATAGATTTCTGTATCGTCCAAGTCATCTACAGGGCATTCAAGAGTATATGAGCCACCGCGCAATGCTCTCTCCTGTACAAGATATGAGCCGTACTTAACTGTTGCGTAAATATCCGCATAAGGAACAACAACGATATTGCCCTTGTTATAGCCACGCAATGTGATAAAGTCTGTCAGCGCATCGCCTGCATTGTACTTGGAGTCGATATATCTGAATCTGTTATAAAGCCACCACTTGCGCTGTGCTTCCTTACTGCCCTGAAGCATACCAAGATAAGATCCGTTGTTCTTCTCAAAGAGAGGAGCAAGATATTTGTAGTATGCATCTTCATTGAAAATCGCTTCACACCACTTTGCCTGATGATCTGTAAAACGCTTTTCTGTGTCTGCATAGGAAAGCACGCCATCCGAGCGGAGCTTCTGATACATTGCCATAATTTCTTCATGGAATGCATCACGCACATTATTCCAGAGAACAGATTCCTGTCCGTTGTAAACCTGTGCGCCATTTACAAGGTCTGTGTCTTCAAGGTAATAGTCAAAAGCCAGCTTACCTTCGTTGTTGATGCCGATAGCTGTGTCCATATCGTATGGCAGCCAGCACCACTTGCCGTTGTCATAGCGTGTAGGGAAGGCATTCTTCGCTCTTGAGTCAGCCAAGAGGAACAGCTCTGTAAAGAGATAATAGAAAAGTGTCGATTCAAGGGAGAGATAATTCTCGATTTCATCCTTGAACTTCTGCAGCCTTGCCGCCTTTTCTTCTTCTGTATCAACTGCATCTCTGTCTGTACTTACAAGCCATTCAGAGAGAGCCTTGAGATTGTCTATATTCGTGTTGTCTTCAGGATGGCGAGCTTCAAAGTCATTCTTCCAATCTGTGCCGCTGAAGTCTGCGTTCTTCCAAAGTACACGATTCGATGTATTATTCTTGATTTCCCATGATTCATCGTCAGCATTAAAGCCGAAGATTTCAGGTGTACCCTTATCATGGTTAAAGTTATATTTACCGATGAACACCGCGCCATTGCCTGCATCATGGAAGATAACGCAAGGATAGCCGTCAATGCCCTGTCGCACCTTTGCATCCGTTGTCTGTGGAGCTGTGCGATATGGCGAGATGTCATTGTAGAGCTTTGCCAGCTCAACATTGTTTGCGCCTTCCGAGGAAGCCACATCAGCCTTGAATGTAAATGTGTCTGTCTCAATGTTGTTCTCACCGAGCAGATATGTTGTCTTGGCTGTGCCGTTCTGTGTGATGCCGTTCAGGAACTTAATCTTGTAGTTTTTGCGCTCATAACCAGCCGAGGATGTACCCTGTACATCGATTTCTGCGCCTTCAAAGGTGAAGCTCTTGCTTGCGTATACAGGATCTACATATCGTCCTGATACTGTCAGCTTATTACCCTTGTATGTCGGGAGGGCAGGTCCTTCAAGCACCATATATGGCAGGTCGGATGGCAGCTTATCAATGACGATATTGCCATAGTCATCAAAGATGTCATTGTGTCTCCATGCGTCAGCTCTTTCCGAAAGCACCTGCATATCTGCGTTCCAGTTATCAAGCACCTGATAACGTGTCAGGTTATTGTCATAGACGCGGATAGTGTAAATGTCTGTGGTACATTCATTAGAGCCAATGGAGATATTGACAGGAGCTGTCTGTGAGAAGTCATCGTCTTCAGGGTACTGAACAACGCCTGAAATAATGCCGTTGATATAGATGCAAAGAAGTCTGTGTTCAGCCTTCTTTTCTACAACAAAGGCAAGACGCACCTTCTCATCTTCCTTGTACTGTGTCGAGATTTCACTCTGTTCAGATTTCAGCATAGCCTTCTGTGCTGTAACCTTGATGCCGCGTTCACCTGACCAGCAGGAGATTACTTCTGCATCGTAGTTAAGGACATCGCGTGTCGCAAACTCAAGCTCGATTGTCTTACCGCTTGTACGGAAGTCCGAAGCAAAGAGCTGGACAGGGATGTTGACTCTTGCATCACCTGATACGCGGAGAACTGTTACGCCCTTGTCATCCAATACCCATCCATCACTTGTGAAGTTAAAGCCTGTGAGATCCGCTTCAATGCCGTTGTACTTCCATTCGGAAGGTGTTTCTTCTGCATTACTGCGTCCGTAGGATGTGAGATAGAGCGAAAGGTCATTCACTTCTGCCTCAACCTTGATATTGGAAGCTGTTGCTGTCATCGGGAGCTGAAGCACTCTTGTTCCTGATGTAATGGAAAGAGTAAATGCGCCTTCATTCTCAACACGATAGCTCCAAACCTGCTGTGTTCGGTCAACTGTCAGCTCCTGTGGTATATGTACGCCATCAGAGAGCGTTACCTTTGCCGTAAGTGAAACAGGGTCATAGACGATATATGGGATATTGAGCGTGTCAAACTGCTCTACAGTAGTCTTGCTCCAAGCCGATGCGATAATCGGTGTTGTGTTGCCCTGCGCTTTGCAGATGAGAGCATAGCGCAGTTTGTCAGATTCTACAGTTTCGCCATCAATCACAGCATCATACCAGCATTCAAAGATATGCATACCATGAGTCTGTGCAGGGATAGTGAATGTCTGCTGTCTGCCTGATGCAATAACCTCTGTTGTGCCGATTTCTGTGCCGTCAATAGCAAAGTGCATTGTCTTTGTGACAGCCGCCGTAGGCGTATATGGGAAGGTGATAGCACCTTCATAGGCAACTGTCGCATCAAATGTGGAAGTCAGCTCCAAGGATACCGCTGTGAAATTGAAGTTAATGCTTCTGCTGTTGCCGTAGGTGTCTGTTACATTCACCTTTACTGTGCAAGAACCAGCCGAGAGCATTTCGCCCACATCAATGTTATGGTCGCCCTGCTCAATCTGTCTCGTCAGCTTTACTGTGCCGTTGACAGTTACCTTGAGGACACCATTGCCTGTTGCCATGCCTTCCTCGATGGAAGACCAAGTAAATGTGATAGGGCAGGATGCTCCGAGAGATACGCTCTTATACATCCAACCTGTGATGTTTTTGAGAGTAAGTGTAGCATTGTTGCTTTCGCCACCACCGCCACCGCCTGTTGCGGCTACCTTAACGCCTGTTCCCTCGATTCGTGCGCCTTCGCTGGTCAGATAGAGAAGTCCCTCGCTTGCATCGTATTCGTGACCATCAGCTTTTGCAGAGAGAAGAGGCGTGAGTGTTTCAAGAACTGCGTCCAAGACAAGCATATTGCCATCTTCGCCCCTGTCACCCTTCTCGCCGCGTGGTCCTCTCGGTCCGACAAGAGCAGGAACTTCAATTATGTTCCCGTCCTTGTCGCGCAATCGTAAAATATAATTGCTCATGTTTTATCCCTCCTCCGTTGTCTGTAATGATGCAAGTGCTGCCGCAATCGCATTATCAACATACTGCTCGGTGGCAACTTTCAGAGTGTTTGTAGCGTCTGTTCGGAGAGCCATGTTGCCTGTAAAATCCGCAGTTATCATAGGTGCTTCGGATAACTTCCATACCAATTCACCAGTTGGCGTAGTCGGTACATTGATGTAGTTTACTGCGTGCTGATATGCGATGCCTTCCAAATCAAAACACCAATACATATTGGTTTTCATATAGACGATGTCGCTGCCGTCTGTCTGCCTGTAAACTTCAATGTCGCAACAGTTTAACGCTCCAGCTACATTACCCTGTGCAAAAACACTCGCTTGAACACCACTACGATTTGACAGCAGAATAAAAAAGTTTGCAATAGAGCTTGCCAGCCAATGCCCCAAGCGCCCTCTAAAGATTATGCTTCCGCGATTATCACCGCTGTTATAAGTTATCATTGTGCCGATTTGATAGTACACAATCGGATTTGTTGTGCCATTGAATTGAACTTCCGATATTCTTTTAGCCATTTTGTTGAACTGCTTGGTAATAACTTTATTCTGCAGAGGGTTTGTCGATGATTCGCTGAAAGCAGAGTCAACAGTTACTGTAGCATTTGAACCTGCTGGACCTTGAATGCCCTGTGGACCTTGAATGCCTTGCGGACCTTGTTCACCTTTCATACCTTGTGCACCTGACATATCTGTCAGAAAAGAGAAAGAGCTTTCGCCTTTGACAAACAGCTTTGCATTATCTTCATCTTCGACATTTGAAACAATAAGAACAAAACTTCCTTCGGGAACGTTGTTGACATCTGCTTCCATAGCCGAAACACTCGCATAGGTTTTATAAATAGAGAAACTTTTACCAACAGGACCTTGCTCACCCTGAATACCTTGAGGACCTTGCAAGCCTGTGTCACCCTTGTCACCCCTATCGCCCTTATCGCCTTTATCGCCTTTATCGCCTTTAAACTCACCGCTATCCTTTGCTTCCTGTAATGCTTCATTGATTACCGCCATCGCATCCAAAGGCATTCCTTCAGGGTGAATCTGCACATTGTAGCCTTCAGGCATATCGCCCTCACCAACATATACGCCACTTACGCCCCGTCGGACATTGAAATGCAGATGCATAGAGCCATCTTTATTCACTTTTTTCTCTACCACTTCGGTATCGCTGTCAGGCAAAACATTGTCAGCCGTAATGCTCATATCCTCAATAGCTTTCTGCGCCTGCTGTGCATCATCTCTTGCTTTTTCCGCATTACTCTGTGCCTGTGCCGCGTTCGCAGCCGAAGTATACGATTCATTTGCAGAAACAGCCGCAGACTCCTGTGCGCTTACAGCTCGGTTTGCAGCCGTTTCAGCCTTTATCTGAGCCGTTTCAGCTTTACCCTGCGCTGTCTCTGCGTTTCTCTGTGCAGTTTCAGCCTTGCCTTGCGCTGTGATTGCAGAATCTCTCGCCGCCTCTGCAAACTTCTGAGCAAGCTCAGCCTTCACCTTTGCATCTTCTGTAAGACTCTTTAAAGAAGAAACATCATTAAAGATTTTCTCTGCCTCTGACTTCGCATTTTCAGCTGCAGTCTGTGCTGTCTGCGCCTCATTTCTCGCTGTTTCACTATCCGAAACATGTTCTTCAAGCAAATCTCGAACATTGGACACAGCTTCTTCTGCCGCCTGTTCCGCAGCTTTTTCGGCAGCTGTATTCGCCGCTTCTTCTGCATTATGCTGTGCATCTTCTGCAAGTTTCTGTGCCGCCGAAGCCTGCTGGGAAGCAAACTCAGCCGCATTTTTTGCAGAAATAATGTCATCTTTAAGAGTTAAAATAGCTCGCTGTACAAGCTCGTCGGTGTGCTTCTTTACAAAAATAAGCTTTGCCTCGATATTTCCTTCCGAATCATCGTCATTGCTTATCTTCGGCACACCAATCTGTCCTGCGCCCTGTTCGCTCATCAGCTCGTCGATAAGATTATTGAAAAGCTGTTTTACTTCCTTGTCGGTTCGTCCGTCAAAGAACCTTTTCAGCTCATCGGTTGTGATGCCGGCGCTCGAAGGGCGGTCAGGCAGGTCTTTTATATTAGATTCATAATCTGTAATTTTCTGAAATGCCAATTACATCACCTACCTTTTCACATAATTGCCGAATACAAATCTCTTCTCAATCGCATAAATGCCGAAGCCTTGATTCAACTCCTCATTTTTGCAGATTATCTGCATGAGCTTGTATTTCTTAATCTTTTTGGAAAGTGGAATTACATTCTGTGGCAGAGTATTGAATGTAAAGTTTGCAAAGTCGGTCTGGGAAAAGTCAAAAATACCGGTATTTGCGTGCTTTATCTCTTTACCGAAGTCTGTGTCTGTTCTCACGATAACCTTAATCGAGCTGGCATTGTATGACTTGAGGAAAACACCGCTTCCCTTCTTCATCAGCGTCTTTCGTACCATAAAGTCCCCATCATCATCCAGTTTAGTGCTCCATACTGCCGGGATAGCCGCACCGTCATCGTTGTAGGCCGTCATAAGAATATTGCCTTCATCGTCCCTGATGTCTGAATTAAATCGGCAGATTCGCCCGTCTGTTGTACCGAAATAAATCATATCGTCAAACTCTTTCAGAATCCTCGCCGGAATGTTCTCCCAGTAATACCACTCGTACTTATATCCGCGTTCATTGCCCATTGTGCTCTGCTGTCTTGAGTCTGCCACATAAGCTCTGCTGTCGATAACGATAACAAGATATTCCTTCCATCTCGCCATGATAGCCTCTTTTAGTTTTGGTTCTTTAAGCATCTGTGCATCAACAAAGCCCGATTTATTCATCAGGCTCTTCTGCTGTGAAGGGTCCGTAAGCACAGCCATAAGCCCTGTCTTGCTCAGGAAAAGCGGAGTGTCAACAAGGTTACAAAGGCAGAATCTGTTGAGAGCGCCCACCCCCGATGTGCCCTGTTTTACCGGGTACATAACATCTGTATCGGTAATCTGACTTGAGCGGACATATACTGTCGATTCCAGCTCCGATTCTTCCTTTACAATAATCTGAGCGTCGCCGCTCTTGATATATCCTAAAATTGCCGCCTTGCTTGAGCCTATATCGGCATAGCTTGTATCGGAGATGTATGCCATGCCGTTAGCCTGGCTCGTCTGGATTTCACTGTGCCAGTCTCTGTTTGGATAATCGGGATTTCCTGCAAAGAAAATGCGTCCATCATAGATATCCATAATGGTGCACTGGTCTATAACATCGGAATATCCCTGAATCGTCGAAGAAAATCTCACTTCGATGTTTGGAATGCCTGCAGGATTAGATGATGCAGGCGCCGTCGTGAATGTTATCTTGCCGGTGGCATTGTCGGTGGTAAAATCTGTCACAGCATTGCCATTCACAGTGATATAAACGTTGCTGCCTTCGTCAACCGAGCCATCAAGATAAAACTCCTTCTTCGTGCCGTTTCCGATAAACTGATTGATTCGCCACGGAGTAAGAAGATTTACACTCATAAAAGTCTCATTTGCTTCAAGGTCTGTCGGGATCGATGTCACAGGCACATACGCTTCATCAGCCACAGGTCTGATTGTATTGCCGTCATACATCAGGTATTCCGAGCCTGTCAGCATATATAATTTTGTGCCAACAGTTACGCCCTGACTCTTGCCGTCATGGACATTCTCGCGCAGAACTTCGTCCTCTCTGTAAATCTTTGTGCCGGCGTGAACAAGCATTTCATTTTCATCTCCGTTTTCAAAGAAGAAAATACCGTTTATATGCTCGTCATACTTTTCAATAGTTCGCCAGCCCAGCCTCTTTTCAGGATAACCTCCCGAGTCGGAGATAATATTCACAGCATTTGGAGAACGGTTATCTGCAATCTGCGCAGGGTCTGTTGAGAAATCCACACCGCGGAAAGACTTATACACAGTCTTGTGGACAGTTGGGGAAGCTGTGTTCTTAATAGAAATCTGTCTTGGCATTATTCAGCTCTCCCATAAACATCAACGATGTTCGTCGGCACAGCCTTCGAAGCATCTGTCAGTGCCGAAATATATCTCGCTCGATATAAATCCGCCTTGTAGTTGTCCATATCGTCCTGATAATAATGCGATACAATGCCATAAGGCAGAGCCGTGCGGCAGATAACAGATGCAAAAGGAATATCTTCGTCCATTCTCACAACAAACGGAGCTTCTTTCAGTGTTTCACGTCCTTCGTAAAGGCGTATGGAGTTTTCTGTGTCCAGACATTCAGGCAACAGGATATTTATAAACGGAAGGAAAAAATGTTCAAAATCTTCGTCAGCTCCTGTCCTTTCAAAAATGAGAGCCGATGCAAGACGATATATTTCCTGTGCTGTCATTTTGTTTCCTTTCTTTTAACCCTCTCCAGCCTCCCCTGTGCAAGGGGAGGTGTCAGCCAAAGGCTGACGGAGGGGTTGTCTTTTTTCTAAAAAAGGGATAGGTTGTCCCTACCCCTTTTATGTGTTGTAATTATTCAGCTTTTGCTTCTGCAACAGCGCTGTTGAACATACCGTTCTGCTTGCAGTATGCACGGAATACCATACCTGTTTCAGCAGGAACAGAAACAGAATAAGGCTGTGCGCTCTTGCTGTAGCGTGGATCAGAGCCATCTGTTGTGTAGAAGATTGTGCCTGTGCCAGTCGCTGTGAAGCTGCCGTCAGCATATGCAACTGTCGGAGCATCAAGAAGGTTGGCTGTCTTTACAGCAGCATAAACGCCGCTTGCCTTTTCGCCGAGCACGAAAGCATCATAGTAGTTTCTGTGTTCAAGAACAGCGCCGTCGATGCCCTGAACATCCTTGAGGATTCGGGACATCTTGATTTTTTCCGGTGTGAGGATAGACTTCTTATATGTGATGAGGAAATAAACGCCATTTGGCATATAAGAGTCAGGTACCTTCTTCACCATTGCATTGCCGATATAACCGACATGGCCCTTTGCAATAGCCTTTTCACCGAGAGATTCGATAGAAACGAACTCTGTGGAAAGTCTTGCAAGGTTGTAGTATGTCACAGGAAGATAGATTGTTCTGTCTTCTTCCGGTACAAGGGCATTGTCCATTGCAGCCATACCGTTAAGGATAGTTTCCACAATGTTTGCCTTTGTCGGAGCGTTTGTAATGCCCTTGATAATGCCTGCATCATTGCAGAGCTTGTTGAAACAATACTTGTCTCTGAAAGGCACCATTGTTTCCTTGAGCTGC
>SVKW01000012.1 GCA_015068285.1 Oscillospiraceae bacterium
CCACCTTCTTTGCGATAGCGTCCTGCACGAATGGTGCGCTGTCATAGCCCTCAGGCAGATAAGCCATGATGAACATACCGCCTTCCGGGCGTGTGAATGTAACATCCTTGTGGAACTTCTTTTCCATTTCGCCAAGCATAAGCTCACATTTAGCCTTGTAAAGCTTTGCATTTTCAGCGATATGAGCCGCAAAGTCATACTTAGTCATGTATTCATTGCAGATATACTGGAAAAGTGTGTTTGTGTGAACGTCTGTGCACTGCTTGCCGATAACCATTCTGCCGAAAAGCTCGTTGTCAACGCAGACGAAACCAACGCGGAATGCAGGAGCCATAACCTTGGAGAATGAGCCGCAGTAGATAACTCTGCCGTCTGTGTCGATGCTCTTGATAGGCTTGATGTCCTCGCCTGCAAAGCGAAGCTCGCCGTATGGATTGTCTTCCATAATGATCACATCATATTTTTTTGCAAGCTCATAAATCTTAACGCGCTTTTCCCAGCTTGTTGTAACGCCTGTCGGATTCTGGAAAGTCGGAATGATGTAGATAAAGCGGACATTCTTGTTGTTTTTGAGAGCTTCTTCAAGCTTTTCGATGTTCATGCCGTCATTTTCCAGAGGCACGCCGACGAGATTTGCACCGTAAGAACGGAATGTGTTAAGACAGCCGATAAAGGATGGGTCTTCGCAGATAACAGTATCGCCCTTGTTGACAAGACACTTTGTGATAAGGTCGGCAGCCTGCTGGGAGCCGCTGACTGTAAGAATCTGGTTGTTGCCTTCTTCGATATCAAATCTGTCCTTTATGTATTTTTTAAGAGTTTCACGCAGAGGGATATAGCCTTCGCTGATGGAATACTGAAGAACGGAGGAAGGGTCTTCTGCGAAAACCTTCGCTGTGATTTCAGCGATTTCATTTACAGGGAATGTGAGAGGAGACGGATTGCCGCCGCCGAATTTGATAATGTCAGGGTCGGCTGCCAGCTTGAAAAGTTCACGTATCATAGAGCCCTTCATATTGGCCATATTGTCAGAAATATTGAATTGCATCGTTTAGCCTCCTTTGAAAATTACAATAATATACCTATATAAATAATATACAACATTTGACATATAAATGCAAGATAGATATTGATAAATATTTAAAAAATAAATGATATGCCGATAGAAAATTTGTATATTTTTACAAGTGGTTATTGAAAACTAACATACATTATGATATAATATATTATTGTAATAAATTACAGACTTTTCGGCAACAATACACAGCGAGGTAACTATGAAAATTAAAGCAACAGTGCTGCTGGCGCTTGCGATGATACTCAGCTTCATCACGCCTGCATTTGCGCTTCCTGATATAGAGCTTGTTTCTGAAACTGCCGTTTTGATAAACGGCGAAACAGGCCAGATTCTCTACGACAAAAATATGCACCAGAAGATGTTTCCTGCCAGCATCACAAAGGTAATGACAGGTATGCTTTCCCTTGAAAATGCAAAGCCTGCCGATGTTATCACAATGTCCCATTACGCTGTCTTTTCCATAGGCAGAGGCACATCTCATATCGCCCTCGACGAAAATGAGCAGGTGACGGTCGAGCAGGCTATGTATGCCCTCGCCATCGAATCGGCTAACGATGCGGCAAACGGCCTTGCCGAGCACATTGCAGGCTCGACAGAGGACTTTGCCAATATGATGAATGAAAAGGCAGAGGAATGCGGCGCTCTCAACACCCATTTTGTAAATCCTCACGGCCTGCACGATGAGGAGCATTACACAACAGCCTATGATATGGCTCGAATTACAATGGCGGCAATAAAAACCGAAGGCTTCAACACCTATTTCGGCTCTGTAAAGTATGAGATTCCGCCGACAAACAAGCAGGAGGAAACACGCTATCTCCGTTCGAGCAATGACCTTCTCAAAGGTCAGTATGACTGCGAAGGCATTTTTATGAGTAAAAACGGCTGGACAGGCGAAGCCAAGAATACCCTCATCACAGCGGCAGAGCGCAACGGCGTAACTCTCATTGCCGTCGTTATGAAGTCGGGCAAGACGGAGGAAAAATTCGAGGACACAGCAAAGCTTCTCAACTGGGGCTTTGAAAATTACAAGGCCCACACAATAAGCGGCGAGGAAATCGCTTCCAATGCTCCGTCAACCCTCAATATCGGCGAAGAGGGGGACAAGGTCTATCTCGGCACATTTGATGCCCCTGATGTGACGATTATGCTGCCAAAGGACATGTCGGCAGACAAGATTTCATTTGATTACGCCGAGCTTGTGGTGAGCGAGGATAAGACTGCCGCCACAACCGAGTATACAATACTTCTTGACGGCAAGGAGATCGAAGGCATTGAAAAAGGTGAGCTTGCGGCAGAGCTGGCAATAGAAAAGCCTGCATCGTCGGATGTTCCCGATGTGCCGGGCGAAGACGGCAAAAAAATAAGCCCTGTGCTTGTAGGCGTGATAATTGCCGTTGTCGTTGTGATGCTGCTTGGCCTGATTTTATATCTCAGACTTCTGCAGATAAGAAAGCGCAACAGAGCACGCAGAGCGGCACGCCGTATCGAGCGTATGAAAAGATATTAAAATACAAGGGCGGTGCGAAAAACATCGCCCTTTTTGTTTCTTGCCTTGCCTCACTTGTGTAGGGGCGGGTCTCTGCGCCCGCCCGAAAATAAACTCTGATGTTTTGTGCCACCCTTTATTCAAAACAGCCAATAAAACCTCGGATAAATTATTTAATTTGTCAATAAATCACAAATCGCAAAAAAATCAAAAATTTTTAAAAAAAACTCTTGCATTTTAGAAAAATGTATGGTATTATATACAAGCAGTCAGGAAATGACACACAAAAACAAAACAAAATATGCGCTTGTAGCTCAGCTGGATAGAGTATTTGGCTACGAACCAAAGGGTCAGGGGTTCGAATCCCTTCAAGCGTGCCAGAAAAAGACATCGGTTTCCGGTGTCTTTTTTGCTGTATGCAGATTTTTGCCACTTGCAATTTTCACAATATGTTGTATAATATTTTTGAATGTAATTCTTAACATAAAAAGGCAGGAATAAAATGAAGCTCCTTATTATAAATCCGGGCTCCACATCGACAAAAATCAGCGTTTTTGACGAATACACAGAGCTCTTTGAAGAAAGCGTATTCCATGATGCCCCTGTGCTTCTGCAGTTTCCTCATGTAAACGGGCAGATTCCTTTCAGAAAGCAGGTCATCATCGAAATCCTCCGCAAACACGGCCTTGAGCCGACAGACATCGACGTCTATGTGGGCAGAGGCGGCGGCGCCCATCCTCAGCACACAGGCGTTACATTTATAGATGAAACTCTCTACAATGACACAATGAATGGTGTGGGCGGCAGTGACCACCCTGCAAAGCTCGGTGTCCTTATTGCCTATGAGATGTGCAAGGAATTCGGCGGACAGATGTATACCCTCAACCCTACAAATGTTGACGAATACAGCGATTACGCCCGTCTTACAGGTATCAAGGGCGTGTATAATAACGCTCAGGCTCACGTGCTCAACCAGAAGGCTGTTGCAGAAAAGCACGCCGAGGATATGGGCAAAAAATACGAAGAATGTAACTTCGTTGTGGCTCACATCGACGGCGGCATCACAGTCCACGCCCACGAAAAGGGCAGAATGGTCGACGGCAATGTGGGCGCAGGCGGTGACGGCGCATTTACACCGACACGAATCGGCAGCGTGCCTGTCCTTCCGCTTCTCGATTATATAGACGCCCATTCCACAGATGAAGTCCGCAAAATGTGCTCACGCTCGGGCGGTTTCGTCTCCTATTTCGGCACATCGGATGCAAAGGTTGTCCATAAAATGGTGGAGGAAAATGACCCTCTCGCCGTCCTCGTGTGGAATACAATGATTTACCAGTGCTGTAAGCAGATTGGCGCAATGAGCGTCGTTCTCGAAGGCAAGGTTGACGGCATCATTCTCACAGGCGGTCTTGTACGCTATGCCGATATCGTTGAAGGCGTAAAACAGCGCTGTGGCTGGATAGCTCCTATCACAGTTTATCCGGGCGAAATGGAGCAGCACGCAATGGCATATTCTGTCCTCAAGGTGCTCCACGGCGAAACAAAGGCCATCCACTATTCAGGCAGACCTGTCTGGGAAGGCTTCCCATTTATAAAAGACTAATCTTAGCCTTCCCCTTGAGGGGAAGGGGGACCGCTTTAGCGGTGGATGAGGTGTAGCCTGAAGGGCGACCTATTAAATTACACATACACAACATAACCCACATACAGAAAGGAAACATCACCATGAATGCTGAATGTCTTATCTGCAAAGCTCCTCTCGAATATCTTCCACAGGCCGAAATGATGGAATGTGCTCTCTGCCACAAGCAGGAAATGAGCAATACACGCTGTGTAAACGGCCACTATGTCTGCTCCGACTGTCATACAGAAGGTATGGACGCAATTATCGGTATGTGCCTTGCGGCTACATCTAAAGATCCATTTGAAATACTTGAACAGATGATGGATGCTCCTTTCTGCTATATGCACGGCCCTGAACACCATGTTATGGTGGGCGCGGCTCTCCTTGCGGCATATAAGAATTCGGGCGGCGAAGTCGACCTTGAAAAGGCTCTTATGGAAATGTATAACCGCGGCAAACAGGTCCCTGGCGGTATCTGCGGTCTCTGGGGCTCCTGCGGTGCGGCAGTAAGCTCCGGTATCTTCATCTCCATCGTCACAGGTGCAGACCCATTGACAAAGGAAAGCTGGGGCATGGCAAACCTTATGACATCAAAGGCTCTTAATAATATCGGCGTTATCGGCGGTCCGCGTTGCTGCAAGAGAAACGGTCATATCGCAATCGATACAGCCATCGACTTTGTAGCTGAAAACCTCGGCGTACAGATGGAAAAGAAAAAGCACGTCTGCCGTTACTTTAAAAATAATAACCAGTGCATCGGCAAACGCTGTCCATTCTCCCCTGCAAACAATAAATAATTTATTCCGTTTATCCTGCCTCCCTCTGACGAGGGAGGGGGAGAAATTATAATATTCATCGTAGATACATACTCAGCACCTTCGGGTGCTTTTATTTTGCAAAAATATTCACAAAATTTATAGAAAAAACACACATCGTATGATATAATATATAAGTTACTATATTTCAAAGGAGTGACAGTATGAAAGGCGGATTTTTTCCACTCATTTCGCGAATGAAATATATCAATCGCTGGAGCCTTATGCGCAATACAAAGGAAGAAAATCTCATGGAGCATTCCTTTGAAACTGCAGCCATCGCACAGGCTCTTGCAATTATTGCCAAAAAGGTATATAATAAATCGGTAAGCCATGAAATCATCGCCTCTGCGGCGCTTTATCACGACTGCAGCGAAATCATTACAGGCGATATGCCTACGCCGATCAAATACGGCAACGATGATCTGAAAAAGGCGTACAAGCAGGTGGAAATCGGGGCGAAAAATCGTCTCACAGAGCTTGTGCCCGATATTTTCCGCGATGAATATGAGGAGCTTATCTGCTTCGAGGAAAATCACCCTGATGAATATCGTTACATCAAGGCGGCGGACAAGATTTCAGCCTATCTCAAATGTTTAAGCGAGGAGCAGGGCGGCAACCGTGACTTTGTCAGCGCGAAAGAACAGCTTCTTCAGAGCATTAAGGATATGCATATGGAAGAAGCCGACTATTTCGTCGAAAACTTCGCCCACCTCTACGGCAAAACCCTCGACGAGCTGACTGTTTAATCAATAAGCCTTCCCCTTGAGGGGAAGGGGGACCACCGTAGGTGGTGGATGAGGTGTAGGCTGTAAGCCGTTTATTTAATCAAACAAACCCACAAGTCAAACAAAAAATTAGTATAAAGGCAGAAACTTCCCTGTTCCTGCCTCCCTTGCGAATTTACCCCAAACAGCAGGCTGTTCGGGGACCCCATTATCGGGGAGGGGGACCATCCGCAGGATGGTGGAGGGATTGTTACCTATTTAATAGCCCAATATGCCGTAGGCACACCTTGTAAAAAGGGGTTTCCAAAGGGGTGCCAACCCCATGTGGTCTGGTGATCAAACTGCCTGACCAGTTTGTGCATTTTGGTTCTTTTGTGCACTCATAAAGAACCTGCCGGAGGCAAACCACGCCTTGCGCGTGGCGAAAAGACTTTCGATTTAAATAAAACTTTAATTTACAAAACATTCTCCGTAAAAATAGCGGAGCTATTCACAATAACCCACAAGTCAAACAAAAAATCAATATATAAAGGAGAAACAAATGGGCGGTATCATAATCTCAAATTACTATGTATTCGTGCTCTATCTCATTGCGATCGGCATCCTCATCTGGGAGGCGGTGTCCTTCTTCAAGTTCAGAGGTAAAGTGATCGTTCCTGCAAAAGTTCCTGCGCAGAACATCCTTTTCGCCATCCTCGCAGTGCTCATGTGCTACATCATTCTTTCCAACTACGGCGCATACACATCAACTTATGTCCTCTGCGGCATGTTTGTCCTGGCATTCATCATCTTCTCCCAGCTCGCCTGCGGTGTAACAGAAGATGGCTTTGTAATCCAGGGTATGCTCTCCCGTTTTGACAGAATGAGATACTATAATGTAGACACACAGACAGCACAGAAGCCTCGTATCCGCGTCGGTCTCGGCTTTTCCGAAAAGTATATCGAAGTGGAAGAAGACAAGGTCGAGCTCATCAAGGCATATATGTTCAAGTTCAAGGTGCCTGATTTCGAAGAATACGTAGAGCTCAAGAAGCTTCAGCGCCAGAGAGATCTGGAAGAACGCAGAAGAAAAGAAGAAGCAAAGGGTAAGAAAAAATAAATATCCCAGCCTGCACCCAAATGCAGGCTGATGCTTTATAGGGATAAAAATTATGGGGGTAAATATGGTAAAACACATGGACAGCAAAAAACTGCTGAAATACTTTTTCATCATCTCGGCATTCCAGTCGATCGGCGCAAACTTTGCCCATCCTGCAACGCCGACACTTATCCAGAACTTAGGCTTAAACGACTATATGTTCGGCGTGGCTTTCGCCGGAATGTCTTTGACAAACTTCCTGTTCTCCCCATTCTGGGGCAAGATTTCCGACCAGATAGGCAGGCGTAAAGTCCTGGGTCTCTCCGGTCTCGGCTATGCCGTCGGTCAGCTTATGTTCGGTATGGCAACAACAGAATTGGGTATCCTTCTCGGCAGAATGACAGCAGGCTTCTTTATCGGCGCGTGGAATGTAGGCCAGCTTTCCTATATCATGGACCATTCCGACATCGAAAACAAGGGCAAAAACTTCACACTTTTAGCCACAATCCAGTCGGTCTGCGGTGCATCGGGCTATCTAATCGGCGGCTATATCGCCGAATATTCCATCGGTCTCATGTTCATCTGTCAGGCTGTCTGTCTTTCCTTGGGCGGCATTTTCTTCTATATTCTCTGCCGCGACAACGAGGCTAAGCATTTTACAAAATCTGTAAAAGTCGGCGAAGCTCTCAAGGGCTCAAACCCATTCGGCGCATTTATGAAGGTGGGCAAGCAGATGTCCTTTGTTATGGTCATTCTCCTTGCAGTTGCCCTTATCGCAACATTTTCGTCGACAGCCTACGACCAGTGCTTCAATTACTTCATCAAGGACCAGCTTTCCTTCTCGCCGTCAAATAACGGCGTAATGCGCGCAGTCCTCGGTATGGTTGCCCTCATCACAAACATGACAGTCGGTATGTGGATTATGAAAAAGACCAACATTTCACGCTCCTTCGTGTTTGTCCTTGCGGCATATTCAATGGTGCTTGTCGGTCTGCTTTTCCCATCGGCATTGCCTGTTTTCGTTGTCATTAACATCATTCTCTATTCGCTCAACACCCTCGTAAACCCACTTGGTCAGGCGGTTTACGCATTGGGCATCAAGGATGAAAAGCAGAGCGGCGTATTCATGGGCGTATTCAATTCGATAAAGTCATTGGGCTCTGTAATCGGCTCGCTTTTTGCAGGCTTCATCTATTCCACAGGTCCGAGACTCTCATTCCTCTACGCCTGTGTCGGCTTTGCGATTGCAGCTTTGCTGGCATTTAAAGCGTACAGTATGAGAAAAAAGGAAGCAAAGTAAAATTACATAAAAAACGCGGTGGATTCCATCGCGTTTTTGTTATACGAAAAATCAATATTTACAGTTTTTTACTTTCATTCCGCCCGTTAAAATGGTATGATAATAGTATAGGAAATCCAAAGCCTTCCCCTTGAGGGGAAGGTGTCTTGCATCGCAAGACGGATGAGGTGGTGCCGAAGGCATAAATAATCGGACAATTCCTGAATTGTCCATACATATTTGAAAGGAGTAAAAATATGCAAAATCTCCAGACCATCATAGATAATGCAAAGAAAATCGTCTTTTTCGGCGGCGCAGGCGTCAGCACAGAGAGCAATATCCCTGACTTCCGCAGTGTCGACGGACTTTATAACCAGAAATACGACTATCCGCCTGAAACAATCCTGAGCCACGGCTTTTTCAAAACTCACCCCGAGGAGTTTTTCAACTTCCACCGCGATAAGATGATTGCCCTCTGGGCAAAGCCAAACAAGGCCCATCTCAAGCTTGCCGAAATGGAAAAGAAAGGCAAGCTCATCGGTGTAATCACACAGAATATCGACGGTCTCCATCAGGCGGCAGGCTCTGTCAATGTAATGGAACTCCACGGCTCGGTGCACAGAAATTTCTGCACAAGCTGTGGAAAAATGTATGATGCCGCCTATATCAAAAACTCCACGGGCATTCCACGCTGTGAAAAGTGCGGCGGTATGATAAAGCCTGATGTGGTGCTTTACGATGAATCTCTCGATATGCGCACCATCGACAGGGCTGTCGATGCCATTGCAGAGGCCGATACCATGATAGTTGCAGGCACAAGCCTTACAGTCTATCCTGCCGCAGGTCTGCTCCGCTATTTCCGCGGAAAGAATCTCGTTCTCATAAACCGTGACGAAACACCTTATGACAATTACGCAACCCTCGTCATTCACGATAAAGTCGGCGAAGTCCTCGATAAAATCAAGCTGTAAATTATAAAAAGCCTCTCCTGTTTCAGGAGAGGTGGCACGCGGCAGCGTGACGGAGAGGTAAACTTAGTAAATCTCGCCGCAGATTTCTCGAAAGCAGGGAATCTTCTGGTTTCCTGTTGAACACGGTTCTGCTCACTGATAACGAGGGAAAATTCCGGGAAGACCGAAAAATCCTTGCCTCCCTCTGAGGAGGGAGGTGCCCGAAGGGCGGAGGGAGAGAAAACTAATAATTCCGCCGCAGGCACATTCGTGAACTGCCGCTATAAAAATATCCGCAACGAAAGGAGAATCATTCATTGCCAATTTACCTGCTTCTCATCGCAATCATCATCTTTATATGTGTATTTCTCAATAAAGTCTCAGGCAAGCTGGGCATCCCTGTGCTGCTCGCCTTCATACTTTTGGGTATGTTCTTCGGCTCTGACGGCGTGGTCAAAATACCCTTTGAAAACTATGCCTTCGCCGAGCAGATATGTTCGATAGCCCTCATTTTCATCATGTTCTATGGCGGCTTCGGCACAAACTGGAATGAAGCCAAGCCGGTTGCAAAAAAAGCCATCGTGCTTTCAACAGTGGGCGTCCTGATGACAGCAGGGCTGACAGGTCTTTTCTGCCATTTTGTGCTGAAAATCGACCTGCTTGAAAGTATGCTCATCGGCTCTGTAATTTCATCGACAGACGCCGCATCGGTCTTCTCGATTCTTCGTTCGAGAAATCTCGGTCTCAAAGACAATACAGCATCGCTTCTTGAAATCGAAAGCGGCAGTAACGACCCTTGTTCATATATGCTTACAGCGATTTTCATCGCCGCAATCAAGGGCGGAATGGGAACAGGCGAGCTTTTATATCTCATATTCGCCCAGGTGGCTTACGGTCTTGTCTGCGGCTTTGCAATAGCTGTTGTCAGCGTATTTCTGATGAAGCGAATCCGCTTCACAACAGAGGGCTTCAGCTCGATTTTTGCCGTGGGAATAGCCCTCCTTTCCTATGCGCTTCCTGCAAGCATAGGCGGCAACGGATATCTCAGCGCATACATAGTGGGTATAGTTTTAGGTAACGCCCACATCAAAAACAAGAAAAAACTGGTAATTTTCTTCGACGGCATCACAGGGCTTATGCAGATATGCATCTTCTTCCTGCTCGGTCTGCTGTCCTTCCCGTCAAAGCTTCCGGGCATTGCAATGACAGCCCTGCTCATTGCGGTATTCATCACATTCGTCGCCAGACCGCTTACAATTTTCACACTTTTGGGCAAGTCAGGAATAGGGCAGAAAATTCTCGTTTCATGGTCGGGTCTCCGCGGCGCCGCATCCATCGTTTTTGCAATTATGGCAGAAATGGCGATAAATACAACTTTAGACATATTCCACATCGTATTCTTCATTGTACTATTTTCCATTCTTTTACAGGGATCCCTCATTCCTGTCGTTGCGAAAAAGGTAAATATGATAGACGAAGATGCCGATGTTATGAAAACCTTCAACGACTATGTAAGCAAGCCGATAGGCTTTGTCCGCTTCACAATTCCAATGGGGCATCAGTGGTGCAATAAACAGCTCAAAGACCTGTGGATTCCGCCCGATATGCTCTTTGTCCTCATTAAAAGAGGGGGAGAAAATATCCTGCCAAAGGGCGATACAGTGCTGATGGCAGGGGACAGCGTAATTGCCTGCGCCTCCCAGTTTGAAGACCGCGACGGCATAATCCTCACCGAAATCGAGGTCACAAAGGACAGCCATTACAACGGCAGCACCATAGCCGACATGCCAAACGACAACGGCGGCCTAATCATTATGATTCAGCGCAAGGACGAGATTATCATTCCGAATGGTGATGTTGTACTGCAAAAGGGCGATATTTTAGTTACAAATCAGGGGCTTTAATATGAAAGAAATGACAGTTGAGCATGATTTTGCTCCGATTTTCGACGAAAACTCAAGAATCCTTATCTTAGGCACAATGCCCTCGGTCAAATCCCGTGAGCAGGGCTTTTACTATGGTCACAAGCAGAATCGCTTCTGGAAAGTCCTTGCCAATGTGACGGGGGACACGCTCCCGCAGACTATTGAGGAGAAAAAGGCGTTTCTTCTCCGCAATAAAATCGCAATATGGGATGTCATAAAAAAGTGCGATATAGTAGGCTCAAGCGACGCCAGCATTAAAAATGCCGAAGCGAATGATATTGCACAGCTTGTGGAAAACACGAATATCACGAAGATTTATGCCAATGGCACAACGGCTAAAAAGCTGTACGACAGCCTTGTGAAATGTGATATGGAAGCGATTCTCCTTCCGTCAACAAGCCCTGCCAACGCCGCATTCTCCCTTGAAAAACTCACCGAAAAATGGAGCGTTATACTGGAGGATTTATAACAGATAAAATGTAGGGGCGGGTTTCCATGCCCGCCCGCAACTTCATACAAAACAAAAAGCAGGACAAACGCCCTGCTTTTTCAATATACATTATTCCAAGCCTTCGCCTTGAGGGTAGTGAAACGGCGTCCGCGGTGTTGAATGACAGCCCGGTGGGCTGTCAGACCCGCGGCGTGACCGAGCCGCAGCGAGACAGGTGTCAGCGAAGCTGACGGATGAGGTGTAGGCCGTAGGCCGTTTATTTAATCTCACCCTATTTATCTTCGTTCTCATTCATAATCTTCTCAATAGCCGCCTGCTTTTTTGCTTCCTTCTTAGCCTTGCGTGCAGGAGCAGTCTTGCGGGCTACCTTGACACCGAAGACAATAACGATAGCGAATGTGATGAAGAATGGCAAGCCGTGTGTGAAGAATACCGCCGCATCAGCGAGGAACTGACCGTAATCCTCAATACCGCCCTTGAAAGCCTTGCTCATGCGTGTGAAGAAGCTGTCCTGCTCGGTTGGTGTGTACTGCTTGACTTCGTGGAGATTGATGTGTACTGTGCTGTAAGCAACCTCGTTGTCCCAGTTTTTAAGCTGAGAAGTTATCGAGTTTATCTGCCAGCGCACATTGGCAAGACTTTCCTCAATGCGTATCATATCGTCAAGCTCTGTGGCCTTTTCGAGCATTTCGAGAAGTCTTTCGTGCTGAATGTTGAGAGAATCGAGCTGGAGAGAAACGTCGTTGTACTGCTGAGTTATGTTTTCAACGTATGAGTTCTGATTCTGCACAACGCCCCATTCAGGAGCCTTGTCGAGAAATTCATTGTAATTCTGCTGAGGAATACGAGCTGTGATAGACGCTCTGCGTGTGCCTGTGTAGCGGCTTCCGTCATAGCGGTCATAGCCCGAATCGGAAGAAAGGTCAGAGCTTTCGATAAAGCCGCCCACCTCGCGGATATAATCCTTGATGGAGGCTATCGCCGTATCGTAATCCATGGTTTCAAGGGAGACATGAGCGGTGTAAATCAGCTTTTCCTCAGGATTTTCTATCTTCGGAGTTTCAGCCCCTGCGCCGAGAGCGCCATTTTCCATCGGAGCTTCGGTGGCCATTTCCCCCTTCATATCGACAAAGGAATCCATAGCGGCGGCAGCAGTTGTTGCATAGGCGTACATATTGTCCTGTGCCATACTTTCTGCCTTTGCGCCGCAGCCTGTCAGCATAAAGGAGCATATAACTGCGAGAGTCAACAATATTCTTAACCGTTTCATAATATTTCCTCCTGTGTTTTTACTATTTAGACGGAAAAATTACCCAGTTTGTTCCGTTTTTACCAAATATTTTTTTAAAATAGTATTAAAAATACTTAAAACTTCAAAATAATATTGCGTTAAAGGACTTTTAGTGGTATAATACTGATATATATGTACACTCGTACTTAACTTTTGATTGTAAATATATTCAGAAAATGCGCATTATTTCGGTATGCGCGAAAACTAACGGAGGTAATATGGAAATCAATAACGAATACGGCAAAGTAACACTTTCTGACGACGTTATCGCTTCTATCGCAGGCAACGCAGCTATCAACTGCTTCGGCGTAAAGGGCATGGTGCTCGTCTCTCTCAAGGATGGTCTTGTGCATCTCCTCAAGAAGGAATATATGCAGAAGGGCGTAAAAATCGGCAAGTTTGAAGAAGGCATCACAGTCGAACTTCACATCGCTGTAAACTACGGCGTGAACATCTCGGCAGTCTGCCAGTCCATCATCAACGAAGTACGCTATAATGTAGAGCGTATGTCTGGCGCAAATGTTCTCAGCGTTGATATCTACGTAGACGATATTCGCATGGATTAGGAGGCATTCTGTTTTGAGTAAAGTAATTAACGGTGAATTATTTAAAAATATGATGACTCTCGCAGCATCCGCTGTTGAGGAAAGCAAGGAACAGCTCAACTCTCTCAATGTTTTCCCTGTTCCTGACGGTGACACAGGCACAAATATGTCTCTCACTCTCAACGCAGCTGCAAGAGAGCTGGCCAAATACGAAGAGCTCACACTCTCCAAGGCTTGCGACATCACATCAACATCCCTCCTCAGAGGCGCGCGCGGCAACTCCGGCGTTATCACATCCCTCCTTTTCAGAGGTCTTACAAAGGCTATGAAGGAAATGGAAACAGCCGGCGCTGTACACTTTGCAAACGCTCTTGCGGAAGGTGTAAAGACAGCATATAAGGCTGTTATGAAGCCTGCAGAAGGCACAATCCTCACAGTTTCCCGCGTTTCCGCAGAAGCTGCTGTCAAGGCTGCCGAAGAAGGCAAGAACCTTGACGAAGTTATCGAAATAGCTATCGAAGCCGCTAAAATTGAGCTTCCTAACACAATGGAGCTCAACCCTGTCCTCAAGAAGGCAGGCGTCGTCGACGCAGGCGCATTCGGCTATATCGTAATCATGGAAGGCGTGCAGGCTGCCGTAACAGGCAAGAAGCCTGACAACTCCTTCAAGCCTGAAGAAAAGGTAAAGAGCGCTGCTGATTCGGGCGTTGACTACCTTGTATTCGATGAAAGAGACATCACATTCGCATACTGCACAGAGTTTATCTGCGAAAGAACAGATAAGGAAAAGTCTGTGCCTATGTTCAGAACATTCCTTGACGGCATCGGCGACAGCGTTGTAGTTGTCGAAGACGACGAGTTCATCAAGGTACACGTTCATACAAATAACCCTGACAAGGCTCTCGGCGAAGCTCTCAAGTTCGGCCGTCTTTCCCGCATCAAGATTGAAAATATGCGTGAACAGTTTGAAGAACTTGCAAGAGAACAGGGCCTCAGAGTTGTCGATGCTGCTGACCTTGAAAAGCAGGAAGAAGCTCAGGAAATCAAGAAGGCTGAAGCTGAAAAGAAGTACGGCTTTGTATCGGTTGCAGCGGGCGAAGGTCTTGAAAGCGTATTTATGGACCTGGGCGTTGACAATATGGTCAAGGGCGGCCAGACAATGAACCCATCCACAGAAGACATTCTCAATTCCGTCGATATGACTCCTGCAGAAATCGTCTTCGTTCTTCCTAATAATAAGAACATCATCATGGCTGCAGAGCAGGCTGCTCTCATCTGTGAGGACAAGCAGATCGTCGTTATTCCAACACGCTCTGTTCCGCAGGGTATCTCCGCTCTCCTCGCCTTTGATCCGGACCTTGATACAGAAGAAAACAAGGAAAATATGACAGAGGCTGCAAAGAGTGTTGTAACAGGTCAGATGACTTATGCTGCACGCGACGCTGAAATCGACGGCAACAAGATCACACAGGGCGACTTTATGGCTCTCGTAAACGATAAGCTTCTCACAACAGATGCCGATGCAGATGTAGTCGTCGAAAGAATGGCTGCAAATATGTGCGAAGGCAAGGACGAATGCTTTATCACGATCTTCTACGGCGAAGGCGCTGACGAAGACAAGGCAAACGCTGTTGCAGAAGTATTCCAGAAGTGTGCGCCAAACGGCGAAATCAATGTAATCTGCGGCGGTCAGCCGGTATATTCCTACATCGTTTCGGTAGAATAGGAGAATCGCTATGAAAAATAAGATGAAAGCTGTTGCCTTTGTGCTGTGCATAATAATGCTTGCTTGTTTTTCTGGATGTAATAAAAACCAGGGGGCGACAGAAAGCACAACTGCCGCTCCTGTGACAACTGCTCCGACAGAAGCCACAACCGCTGTGACTGAGGCAACGACGGCTGCAGAAAATGAAGAGGGCACAGCCTATGAGTTTTCGATCATAGGTCTTTCGGAAACCCTCTATCTTGAAGAGGAAGACGGCAAGGAGGGCACGGTAGTGCTCTGCGAAGCCGATATAAACTTCCCTCACATCGAAGGCGACAATGAAAATATCATGAACATCAACTCTTTCTATGAGAATGTTCTTGAAGAGCAGACGATATTCTTCCGTGAGGAGTTCTATCTTATGGCAAATGACAGCTATGAGTTTGCCAGAGAAAACGAAAGCGAATACATCGAATATTTCATGCACTCGGATTTCTGGGTTGCCTGCAACGATGAAAAGCTGTTTTCGGTAGTTCGTTCCCATTCGGAATATGACGGAGGCAATTCGGCTCACACAACTCTTGCCAGCGAAACCTTTGACAAGGAAACAGGCAGTATTGTGGAGCTTTCCCAGCTTTTCTCTGTAGAGCAGAGCGAATATAAGGACAGACTCGTAAAAATCATGGTTGAGCAGGCAAAGGAAAAGACAGACCTCTTTGAAAACTATGACCAGCTCATCGCCGAAACTTTCGTCGAAAGAGATTTTTATATACATAAGGATGAGCAGACAGGGGAGATGTTCCTCGTAGTCTACTATCAGCCTTATTCCATCGCCCCTAACAGCACGGGCATCGTGGATTTCTTCATCAATATGGAAGAAATCGCCGACATACTCAAATAAGGTGTACTATGGAAAAAAATCAGATCTATAAGGCTGAGATAACAGGCTATAATGCCGATGGTCTCGGGCTTTGCAGAATTGAAAATATGGTATGTTTCGTAAAAGGCAGCGTCCGTCAGGATGTCTGCCTTATTCGCATTGTAAAGGTGCTTAAAAACGTCTGCTACGGCATCGTGGAGGAAATTATAAAGCCTTCGCCTTCCCGTATGGCGTCAGCCTGCCCTCATTTCCCAAAGTGCGGCGGCTGTGACTTCCACCACATGACCTACGATGAAGAATTGTGGTTCAAAAAGGATAAGGTGGAAAGAGCCCTCCGCAGCATTGCGGGCATCGAAACAGAGGTCACAATGGCAGGCTCCCGCCATGTCAGCCATTACAGAAACAAGGCTCAGTACCCTGTCGCCCTCCGTGACGGCAAGGTTATCACAGGCTTTTACAGAGCGAGAAGCCATGATGTCATTCCGATGGACAACTGCCTTCTCCAGAAGGAAACAGCCAATCAAATCGCCCTTTTTGTCTGTGATTTCTGGCAGAAAAACAGCCTTTCGGTCTATGACGAGATAGCCCACAGGGGCGTACTGCGCCATATCTACATCCGCTCAGGCAAGGACGAAGTACAGCTCGTCCTCGTTGTCACACAGCGTGATGTGAAGAAGCTGAAAGTATTTATCAGCGAAGTTACAGCGGCATTCCCGATGATTTCATCGGTCATTCTCAATATCCATCCGGATAAGACAAATGCTGTCCTCGGCAAGACAAATATTACAGTTTATGGAAAAGACACTCTCACAGGCGAGATGTGCGGCAACCTTTTTGAGATTTCTCCGCCTGCCTTTTTCCAGATAAATAAGGAGCAGGCAGAAACGATTTACGACCAGGCTCTCGAGTATGCAGACCTTGACGGCACACAGACCGTGCTCGATCTGTACTGCGGCATCGGCACCATAACTCTCCACCTTGCAAAGAAGGCGAAGAAGGTCTATGGCATTGAAATCGTGCCTGAAGCCATCGAAAATGCCAAGCTCAATGCACAGCGCAACGGCATCGAAAATACAGAGTTTTTCTGCGCCGATGCAGGCAAGGGAGCAAATATGCTCATCGAAAAGGGGGTAAAATTAGACGTAATCTGTGTCGACCCGCCGCGCAAAGGCATGGACCAGAATACCATTGATGCAATCCTCACCCTCGCGCCGCAAAAGGTCGTCTATGTAAGCTGTGACTGCTCCACAATGGCACGCGATGTGAAAATCCTCGAAGAAAACGGCTATAAACTCAGAAAAGCCTCCGCCTTCGATATGTTCCCACGCACAAGCCATGTAGAATCCTGCGCAATTTTAATGAAAGAATAGGCGTTCCATCTCACTGCCTCCCCTGTGCAAGGGGAGGTGCCTTTTTATAAAAAAGACGGAGGGGTTGTAAAAATAAAATAACCACCCAAAACGGCAGTAACCCTGCCGTTTTTCTTTTACAGCCTTCCCCTTGAGGGGAAGGGGGACCGCATTGTGGTGGATGAGGTGGTGCCGTAAGGCATATTTAATTGGATGCGGCAAGCAGCCTTTCAGTAGTTTTTTATAAGAGAAAAAGCCACACACAAGAAATGCCATAACTTTAACATTTTTTGACAACACTCTGCGTAAATGCTATAATTTACCCATCAAAATCCTGTTTTACGGAGGAAATTATGGAAAAACTTCTCTATATCGATGCTTGTTTCAGAGAAAACGAGTCGCGCACACGCAAAATTGCCCTTCCTGTTGTGGAGGCTCTCAAAAACCGCTATGATGTTGAAACTATAAATCTCAATGACCTTGAGCTCATTCCCGTTATGTCGGAGGAAATTGCAAAACGCCTCGGCGGTAACCCAAGCAAGGAGTCCCTCGAATGGGCAAATAAGGTGAAAAATGCCGACCGTATCGTGATAGCCGCCCCATTCTGGGATATGTCCATTCCGTCTGCCCTCAAGGTTTTCATCGAGCTTTGTTCGATTTTCGATGTGACATTCACATCGGACGACAAGACCTGCTACGGTCTTTGCAAGTGCAAAAAGCTGCTGTTTATCACAACACGCGGCATGAATATTCCGACAGGCGACGTCCGCGAGCAGGCAACATCCTATCTTAAAGCACTTTCAACCCTCTGGAATCTGGGTGAGCTGGAGGTTATCGCAAGACAGAATTTCGACTATCTACCGGCAGAAATCATCGAAAAAGAAATCGAATCGGCCATCGCAGAAGGCATCGAAATGGCAAAAGTATTTTAAAATAACCTCACAAAACGGCAGTTTTACTGCCGTTTTTTCTTTGCCTTTATTTATAAACCCAATAAAATGCCCGTATTTCTATAGCTTTAACTAATATTTATAAATATTATAAAATTTACACTATATTATTTGATTTTTCAATAAAGGCTGAACAGCACATTGCAATATGTTATCATATAATAAATGATTACTTTCGCAAATGGAGATAAAAATGAGCAAATATTATGTAGGTATCGATATCGGCTCGACAGCTTCAAAAACAGTGGTAATCGACGAAAATCAGGTGGTCGATGCTTTCACACTGCCTACCGGTTGGAGCGGTCAGGAAACAGCCGAAAATATATATGAAAAGCTGAAAAACAAGGGCTATGCCGACGATATGACCTGTGTTGCCACAGGCTACGGCAGAGTCTGCGTCCATTATGCCAATAAAGTTATAACAGAAATCACCTGCCACGGCAAAGGCGGTTGGTGCATCTTCAAAAAGGACGGCATCATCGTCGATGTAGGCGGTCAGGACACCAAAATCATCGAAATCGAAAACGGCGCAGTCAAGGACTTCCTTATGAATGACAAATGTGCCGCCGGCACAGGCAAGTTTATCGAAGTCATGGCGGCACGTCTTGGCACAGGCCTCAATGAGCTTTACGATATGGCATCCAAGGGTGACCCTGTTTCGATAAGCTCGATGTGCACAGTTTTCGCCGAATCGGAGGTCATCGGTCACATTGCGACAGGCAGACCAAAGCGGGACATTGCCGCAGGCGTTATCGACTCTGTTGCCGCCCGAGTAGCCGCTCTTGCAATTCGCTATCCTGCAAAGGAAATGGTGCTGACAGGCGGACTTTGCGACAGCCCATATTTCATCAAAGTCCTTTCACAGAAATCCCGCCGCGAAGTCACAACACACCCATTCGCACGCTACGCAGGCGCATTGGGCGCGGCGCTGACAGCGGCTAAAAAATCGGAAGTAAAGGTGGAATGGAGCAAATGATTTACCTCGATAATGCCGCCACCACAATGCACAAGCCACAGTGCGTCGTCGATGCAGTTGTAAATGCTCTCACCTCGATGGGCAACGCAGGCAGAGGCACTCACGAGGCTTCACTCGATGCTACAATGGTGATTTTCGGCGCAAGAATGAAGCTTATGCAGCTTTTCAATGCCGAAAGTCCCGAGCAGATAGTTTTCACAGCAAATTCGACCGAAAGCCTCAACATAGCCATCAAAGGAGTTATAAACAGCGGTGACCATGTCATCACAACCGAGATGGAGCACAATTCGGTCCTCCGTCCACTCTATGAAATGGAGGAAAATGGCGCCGAGCTGACCATTGTCAAAGCCGACAAAATAGGCAATATCAATATAAATGACATTGAAAATGCAATAAAATCCAACACGAAAGCCATCGTATGCACTCACGGCTCCAATCTGACGGGCAACCTCAACGACATCGCCGCCATCGGCAAAATTGCAAAGGCTCACGGTATAATTTTCATCGTTGATGCATCACAGACAGCAGGCGTTTTCGATATTGATGTGCAGAAAATGGGCATCGACATTCTGTGCTTCACAGGTCATAAGGGTATGCTCGGCCCTCAGGGTACAGGCGGAATGTATGTCAATCCACGCATTAAAGTCCGTCCCCTCCTTTCGGGCGGAAGCGGCGTGCAGACATATCTTAAAAAGCACCCTGCCGAAATGCCGACAGCTCTCGAAGCAGGCACACTCAATGCCCACGGCATTGCAGGACTTTCTGCTGCAGTCGATTACATAAACGAAACAGGCATGGAAAATATCCGCAAGCGTGAGCAGGCGCTCATGTGGGATTTTTACAATAAAATAAAGGACATCGCAGGCGTTACAATCTACGGCGATTTTTCAAAGAGCGAAAGATGCGCTATAGTTACTGTAAATATCTGGGATTTTGACTCCTCCCAGGTCAGCGATGTATTATATAATGATTACGGCATATCCACCCGTCCGGGCGCACATTGCGCGCCACTTATGCATAACGCACTTGAAACAGGGGAGCAAGGCGCCGTCCGTTTCAGCTTCTCCCATTTCAATACGGACGAAGATGTGGAAAATGCAGTGCAGGCAATAATCGAAATTGCCGCAGAAAAATGTTAAGTTTTGGCTTTAAGCCATTAAAAATGTAAAAAGGAGAGAAATCAAATGGCAGACTACAGAAAAATGTGGGAAGAATTAGGTATGGACCTCGAAACTCATGACCAGCTCTGTGCTGTTCTCCCAACAGCATTCGGCGACGTATATCTTTCTCAGGAAAACCGTCCTGAAGGTATGGGCTTCTGGGATATGGTTGTTGCTGACGTTCACGGCATCCGCCCTGCAGAACTCATCGAAGCACAGAAGAACGGCCAGAAGGTATTCGGCACATTCTGTGTATACGTTCCAGACGAAGTTATCATCGCAGCTAACGGTATCGTAACAGGTCTTTGCGGCGGCTCTCAGTTCTGGGTACCGGACGGTGAAGCTGTTCTTCCAAAGAGCACATGTCCTCTCATCAAGGCTTCCGTAGGCGCACGTCTCGGCAAGACTTGCCCATTCTTCCGTATTGCTGATATGTATGTTGGTGAAACAACATGTGACGGCAAGAAGAAGGCTTGGGAAATCCTCGCTCAGGATGTTCCACTCCATGTAATGGATATGCCTCAGATGAAGCGTCCAAAGGATATGGAAAAGTGGGCTGACGAAATCAAGGACTTCGTAAAGGTAGTTGAAGATTTCACAGGCAACAAGATCACAGCAGAAAACCTCAAGGAAGCTATCCACACAATCAACGAAAAGAGAAAGGGCCTTGCACGTGTTTACGAAGCAAGAAAGGCTGAAAACATTCCAATTTCCGGCCGTGACGCTCTCCTCGTTTCCCAGATCGCATTCTTTGACGATCCAAAGCGCTGTGCAATGATGACAAATAAGCTTGCTGACGAGCTTGAAGAACGCATCAAGAACGGCGTTTCCGTATTCCCTGCAGGCACAAAGCGCATTATGCTCACAGGTACACCAATGGCAATTCCAAACTGGAAGATGCACCAGATTATCGAAACAAGCGGCGCTGCTGTTGTATGTGAAGAAACATGCACAGGTACACGTTACTTTGAAAACCTCGTTGACGAAACAAAGGATAACCTTGATGATATGATCAAGGCTATCGCTGAAAGATATATGGGTATCCACTGCGCATGCTTCACACCAAATACAGAACGTGCCCAGGATATCATCCGCCTTGCCAAGGAATACAAGGTTGACGGCGTTATCGATGTAAACCTCAAGTTCTGTACACTTTACGATGTAGAAGGCTACACAGTTGAAAAGGCTCTCAAGGAAGCCGGCATTCCTGTTCTCGGCATCGAAACAGACTATGCTGACTCCGATGCTGAACAGCTCAAGACAAGAATTCAGGCATTCATCGAGCTTCTTGACTAATGGCAGAGCAAAAGAAACTCCATTACTATGTGCTGTTCAAAACATACACACAGGGTATGATGCTCCACGAGCTGCTTAAAAAGGACGGCATAAAGTCACGCATAGCTCCTGCACCACGTGCAATTCAGGGCGAACTGGGCTGCGGAATGAGCCTGCTCGTCGAGCCTGATGTTGTGGATAAAGTCCGGGAATGTATCGAAAGAAACAAGGCAGAGTACCATGACATCGTTCCGTATGAAACAAGCATAAACCCGGGCAGAAACAGATTTTGTTAATACTAAAAGCGGCAGAGAAATCTGCCGCTTTTGAAATTTAAAGCCTTCCCCTTGATTCATACCCCAAACAGCAGGCTGTTCGGGGACCCCATTTGGGAAGGTGGCACGCGAAGCGTGACGGATGAGGTGTCAGAAAGCGGAGGGATCGAAGCTTCCCATGCGTACTATATTACCTTGACTAATCCCCATAACAAGAGTATAATTTTAATATAAATAATAACCCCGCGAACTATATAATCTGGTAGGGGACACTTCCTGTCAACGTCTCACATCCCTACCAAAGGAGTACCTTATGATAAGACCGATAATGAAAAATGTGATGTTTCTGGCGCAGAAGTCCGAGCCGGCAACACCTGACGATATGCCTGTCGTAAAAGACCTGCTCGACACTTTAAAAGCCCACGAAGACGGCTGTGTCGGCATGGCGGCAAACATGATAGGCGTGAAAAAACGCATAATTGCCATCAATATGGGCTTTACAAATGTGCCTATGATGAATCCTGTGATAGTCTCAAAAAACGGCGAATACGAAGCCGAGGAAGGCTGTCTTTCTCTTGTCGGCACACGAAAAACCACCCGCTATGAGAATATCGAAGTGGAATATTACGATATACTCTGGCAGAAGCGCCGCAGCAAATTCTCGGGTTTCATCGCCCAGATAATCCAGCACGAATGTGACCACCTTGAAGGCATAATTATATAGTATCTCTCTCGCCTCCCTCAGACGAGGGAGGTGGCACGCTGAAGGCGTGACGGAGGGAGAGAAACCCATAAAATGTGACTTGTCACACCTTGCTACACCACGAAAGGAGCACCCTATGCAATACCGCAACGACAAATACGGCAATCCGATTTCCGTCCTCGGCTACGGCTGTATGCGCTTCACCCAGAAGATGGGCGTCGACATCGACAAGACCGAAAAGGAAATTATGGAAGCAATAAAAGGCGGCGTAAATTATTTCGATACCGCCTACATATACCCGGGCAGTGAAGCGGCTCTCGGAAAGATTTTAGAGCGCAACAATGTCCGAAATAAAGTAAATATCGCCACAAAACTGCCTCATTACCTTATAAAATCCATGGAAGGCATCGAAAAAATCTTCAATGAAGAACTCGAGCGCCTTCGCACAGACCATGTGGATTATTACCTTATGCACATGCTGTCAGATGTAAAAACCTGGGAAAGACTCAAATCCCTCGGCATTGAAGAATGGATTCAGGAGAAAAAGCAGAGCGGCGAAATTCGCCAGATAGGCTTCTCATATCACGGCAATTCCGATATGTTCTGCCAGCTCATCGACGCCTATGACTGGGATTTCTGCCAGATTCAGTACAACTATCTTGACGAAAACTCTCAGGCAGGCAGACGCGGTCTCAACCACGCTCATTCAAAGGGCATTCCTGTCGTTATCATGGAGCCTCTCCGCGGCGGCAAGCTTGTGAATAACCTGCCGGACAAGGCGAAAAAGCTGTTCCACGATTACCCTGTGAAGCGCACTCCTGCCGAATGGGCATTCCGCTGGCTGTGGGATCAGGAGGGGGTAACCTGCGTGCTTTCGGGCATGAATTCCCTAGAAATGGTTAAGGAAAATGTGAAAAATGCCGCCACAAGCAAGGCAAATGAGCTGACGGAAGATGACCAGAAGCTGCTGAAAAATGTGGTCGCCGCAATAAATGACAAGATGAAGGTGGGCTGCACAGGCTGCGGATACTGTATGCCTTGCCCTAAACACGTCGACATTCCTGGCACATTCGCCGCATATAATAAGCGTTATGCCGACGGCAAAATGAGCGCGCTCATCGAGTATACAATGTGTACAGTCCTGCGCAAAGACTTCACTTCGGCATCAAACTGCGTTGGCTGCGGTCTTTGCGAGCAGCATTGCCCACAGCATATCAATATCCGCCAGCAGCTTCAGAACGCCCGCAAGGAGCTTGAAGGTCCGCTTTACAGCGCCGCAAAAAAGATTCTGCCTAAGATAATGAAATATTAAAAACACTCAGCCGCTGAAGACCTCAGCGGCTGTTTAAATTAACTGATAAATCTGCATAAATTTCCTTGCAAAACGGCTTTGATAGTGGTATAATGTTCACAGAAATAATTTTAAATAACTCAGGAGGAAAATATTATGCTTCTTAAGACTGACGTTTTTACACCTTCCCGTTTTACAGCTGAAGGCGAAATCGAACTCCGCGGCAAAAAGATCCCTTACCACACAGTGTGTGAAGACAATGTATTCTATGATGATGAAGGCAAGGCTATTGCTTCCATCTTCTCATATTCCTACTTCCGTTCCGACGTAGAGGACAAGAAGAGCCGTCCTGTTATGTTCTGCTTCAACGGCGGCCCTGGCACATCTTCCATGATGGTTCATGCAGGCTTCCTCGGCACAAAGCGTATCAAGTACGGCGAAGTTGACGATATCGGCTTGCCATTGCCACCATACGAATCCTGCGACAATGCACAGTGCCTCCTCGATATCGCTGACCTCGTTATCATCGACCCAGTCGGCACAGGTTTCGGCCGTCTCCTCGACGAAACAAAGAAGGATATGTTCTATGGCATCGAACAGGACGCTGAAGCTATCCTTACATTCATCCAGAAGTGGCTTGCAAAGTATAACAGATGGCAGAGCCCTAAGTATATGTGCGGCGAAAGCTACGGCTGTACACGTGCTTCCACAGTAGCAGGCATCGGCTCCGCAGGCGCATCCGACCGTGCATACTCCATCGCATTTGACGGTCTTATCCTCATCGGCAACACAGTTACAAACGGCGATCATTTCGGCGCTGGCAAGATGGTTTACCCGGCAGTATTGGCATTCCCAACACTCGCTGCAACACATTGGTACCACAATCATCCATCTGAACAGACAGTTGAAGAATTCGTAGCAGAAGCAAAGCAGTTTGCTGATACAGAATATCTCCTCGCTCTCTATCAGGGCGAAAGACTTCAGGGCGAAGCTCGTGAAAAGATCATGGAAAAGGTCATGTACTACACAGGCGTTTCCCGTGAATACCTCATCAAGCGTGAACTCGTTGTTGAAGACGTAGAATTCCGTGGTGAAGTCTGCCGCAAGCAGGGCAAGAGCGTTGCACGTCTTGACGGCCGTATCACACGTCCACTGTACTCCGGTATGGAAGAAGCTAAGTGGGGCATGCGTGACGACCCATCCGTTGGTAAGTACGACCCATTCTTCCAGTCTGTTCTCGAAGGCGAACTCTTCCCTAAGCTCGGTATCGTGGACTTCGACAGAAACTTTGTCAACTCCCATAGCCTCTACCTCAGCTGGAACAACAAGATCAAGGGCAGAAACACAGCTCAGTGCCTCTGCGCAGCTATGACAAGAGTACCAGGTATGCGTACATTCTTCGTAAACGGCTGGTATGACATCTGCACACAGATCGGTATCCTTTACTACACACTCGACCATTCCGGTCTCCCAATGGATCGTGTATTCGTTAAGGGCTACAAGTCCGGTCATATGGCATATCTCGGCGAAGACCTCATTCAGGAACTCACAGACGATATGTATAAGTTCATTCAGGGCGCAGACCCAACAAAGTAAGCTACATAGCATAAATAAAGCCGTCGGGGAACACCTCGGCGGCTTTTGTATAATTCGTTTCCTTTTTCCCGGCTCCCTCTGACGAGGGAGCTGGCACACGAAGTGTGACTGAGGGAGAGAAAATCAAAAACAACAAAAGGAACCCCAATTATGATCCTTAAATTCAAAGATAAAACTCCGGATATTCACAAAAACTGCTTCATCGCCCCAAATGCCACAGTTCTCGGCGGTGTGAAAATGGCTGAAAACGCCTCGGTCTGGTACGGAGCTGTTCTGCGTGGCGACGGCAGCGAAATAATCATCGGCAAAAACTCCAATATTCAGGACAACGCCGTAGTTCATTGCGACCATGATTTTCCCGTTGTCATCGGCGAAAATGTCACAGTCGGCCACGGCGCAATAATCCACGGCTGTACTATAAATAATAATGTAATGGTCGGTATGGGTGCAACAGTCCTTAACGGCGCAGTTATCGGCGAAGGCTCCATCATCGGCGCAGGCGCCCTTGTCCGCGAAGGTCAGGTCATTCCGGAAAACTCCCTCGTAGTCGGTATGCCTGCCAAAGTCATAAAAGAAACAACAGAGGAACAGCGCAAGGCCATCCTCGAAAATGCCGAACACTACTCTGTTCTCGGCAGAGAGCATAAGGCGGAAATTAAATAAGGAGATTTAATTATGAACGAGCTTAAAAAAGAATTATTTGAAGTCCTCAAGGCAAACGGCGCAGAGCTTGTGGGCGTTGCCGACATAGAGGGTATTCTTGACACAGATATGAAGCGTGGTATATCTGTCGTAATGCACATTCCGGTTGAAATCGTCGAGCAGCTTCGCGACCATCCGACAGATGAAACCCAGACAGCTTATGCCGCATTCAGACCTTGCATTGAAGTGGCTATAAATGCAGGCGTGGACTTCCTCAAAGAAAAGGGCTACAATGTAATCACAGGTATGCTTAACGATAAGCCGATTCCAAATAAGACCGTGGCAACACTTGCAGGCATCGGCTGGGTAGGCAAGAATAATATCGTTGTCACAAAGGAATTCGGCAGCGCAATCCGCCTTGCATCAATTCTCACAGATGCCCCTCTTGAAGCTGACCAGCCAGTCACAGAAAGCCTGTGCGGCGCTTGCGACCTCTGCGTAAGAAACTGCCCTGCAAAGGCGCTTACAGGCAAGCTCTGGGAGCCAGGTCTTGAATACGGCGAGCTCCACAGCGTCGACGCCTGCCGCGGCTATGCCCAGGAAAGAAAGGCAAAGGACCCATACTATGCAAATATCGGTATGTGCGGCAAGTGCTACGCAGTATGTACATATACACAGGCCTACCATAACCGCTTGAAAAAGGAAAATGCTTAGCTCAACAAAACCCCATGCAAGGAAAATATAATCGCAGTGCTAAACGAAATGCGCCGGTAAATTACCGACGCATTTCTTATGGTGGGTATATTACGGCTTTTCAGCCGTATTGAAAAGAGGTTATATGGGCGTTTAGTCGCGCTCTTCAAAAGCATAGCCGTCGTCAACATAGTCGCCTGTTTCCCAGATGAGACCAATGCGTTCAAAAGCGTTCTTGAAGTATTCGTTTGTGTTTTCAAAATCCATGTATGTCATATCTGTATCTCCTTTTTGATGTTATTTATTTGATTCTCTTTGGTTTGTTTCTTTATTATGGCTTTATTATATAACAAGTGGAGTCCGATAAAACGGACTTTGAAAACAACTTAAAAATATCTCAGAAAACTTTTTTAAAAAAATTAAAAAATTTTAAAAAAGTTCTTGACTTTTGTAAAAACCTATGGTATTATATACAAGCAGTCAGGAAATGACAGCAAAAACAAAACAGAATATGCGGTCGTGGCGGAATGGTATACGCGCTAGCTTGAGGTGCTAGTGAGAGCAGTCTCGTGGGGGTTCAAGTCCCCCCGACCGCACCAAACAAAAAGAACACCCTTTGAGGTGTTCTTTTTGTTTGGTGAACTAAGTGTGCTTTACAGCACATGAAGTTTGCTTCGCAAATGAAGCCGCCCTTCGTGCTATGAAGTTTTACTTTTACGCATATACACACTTAACTT
>SVKW01000151.1 GCA_015068285.1 Oscillospiraceae bacterium
AAAAGTGAGTGTCAGAGGCTGCTCCTTTTCTGCAATAATTCAGGTCCTGCATTTATGTTAGGCGTTGTAGGCGTGGGACTTCTGGGCGAAAGCCGTCTTGGGGTGATTTTATACACAGCCCATATTCTGTCGGCGGTTATCATAGGAATACTTTTGCACAAGCTCTCTCCCGAACAGTTCGATTTGCCGACTCCCCAAACTGTTCAAAAAGACAAGGTCAACCGCGCACAGTTCGGTTTCGTGACATCATTTATAAGCTCGGTGACAGGCGCAATGGGTGCGATGGCGAATGTCTGCGGCTTTGTTATCTTCTTCGGTGTATTCGTGACGGTGCTTCACAAAAGCGGCATAATAAATACAATTTCTGCATTGATAACGGCAGTTTTCGGCGATTTTCTCGCCGATAAAGGCTTATTAAATGGAATCATAACAGGCTTTTTCGAGCTGACAGGCGGAATATCGGCTCTTTCGGGCGCTGATTTATACAGCTCGGTGCTGACATCAGGCTTTCTTTCCGGCTGGGCTGGACTTTCGGTACACTTTCAGGCTATGAGCTTTATGACAAGAGCAGGGCTTAAATCTCGAGGATATTTCATTGCCAAACTGTTTCAGGGCGGGCTTTCTTCTGCCCTCCTGTGGCTTTATTTCAGGCTGTTTCCCATGTCGCAGGGGGCATTCAGCTATGATTACCCATATTATTACGGGCTCGACCCCGAGATGTACGCAGGATTTCTCCGCGGAAACCTGATTTTGACGGGATTTTTTATGGTTTTGTGCCTCGTTCTCTATTTTTCTATTGTTTTTTACCAGAAAATCCGTTATAATAAGGATAATGATTAACAGTAACCGCGGAACAAAGCAGAGTGCGTTCAGCGGTGAGATATTTTTTTGGCAGAATGGATAAAAGCCGCAGGCAAGGCTTTGTGCCTTAACGAGGATTTTTAGCCAGAGATGACAGAAAAAGAGCCGCCGATGAATGCGCTATTGATTTGCGGAGTGGTTACATAAAAAAGGAGGGATCTCATGCTTTACGGAAAAGGAATAGAGCCGCGCTGCGCCTACTGCGCCCATTCCCATAAGATAGACGATATGGATGTGCTGTGCAAAAAGCACGGTCCTGTCGACGGCGCATATCATTGCCGCCGCTTTAAGTATGACCCATTGAAGCGTGAGTTTCCAAAGCGCACCATCCGCAAGAAGAAAACCTTCACCCAGGCGGATTTTGATTTGAATATTGATTAAAAGCTCTCCGCATCGGGGAGCTTTTAATTTTGCGGTCCGCACAAGCTACCCTTACGCACAATCCCCGTAGGGGCGAGTATTGCTCGTCCGCGGTATGTCGCAAGCGCCATCCCCTACGAATAGTCTGTCTTTCCGAAGCGCAGCGAGGAATCTCCTCCCCCTCTCGCACAATCCCGTAGGGGAACTGCTTGCGCTCCCGAAGATAACTCATCGGGACATATCGGTATGTCCCTTTCTGTCTGTAAAGCGTCCATCAATACTCATCTCTGAGCAGAGGCGACTCACGGTATACCGCCTCGCGATAACGGTATTCAAGCACTTTCTCTGTGGCAAAGTGGTTGATGTTGTGGTCGCTTTCGATTGAGCATTCGAAGAACTGCTTCATCATCAATCTCAGCTCATACAAGTCAAGATGATACGCCTGTATAAAATCCCCCAGAACAAGGCGTATCCTTCCGAGCTGGTTTTCTTTCAGCCGTGGGTGAGGCTCTCCTTTCGTGACAGCGTAGTAAGTATAGTAGAGCCTTATGAAATCAGAGATAAGCTCGGTCTTATCGTCTTTATAAAAAGAATTGTTCGATGAGAGTGTGGGCGAAAGTCCATTCTCATCTTTATTATTCTTTTTATTATTCTCTTGTATAGGTGTGGTAATTCTGTCGGAATCCCCCTGCTCATCCTGACGGCTTGTGTCTGTCCTTTCAGTCTCATTATTTGCTGAAAATGACACGGTATGTGACAGAAAACGTATAATCGAATCGTCCAGAGTGTCGTAAGGGATAGTATACCACTTTGTACGGTCATATTTCATCCTGTTGTAGCAGCCTGTGATGATATAGCCTTTGGTCTCAAGAGAGTGGAATATGCGTTCAATGGTCCGCTCCGACCAGAAAGGGAACTGCTCGTTCCATTCCTTGTAGGTCTGGAAAACCCAGTAATGCCCGTCATGAAAGTTGACATTCTGCGCCTTGTTGATGCCTGTCCAGTAATGAATCTGATTAAGAACGATAGCCTCGTTAAGCCCGATGACAGCGGCCAGCTCAGGGGCGAAACAAAGTATATTTGTCCTGGTCATAAAGAAAAATCTCCTTTGATTTAGTATAGCTATACTATACTAAATAACCGCGAAATAAATAAACGAAAGGTTTCGTAAAAACATTTCGTGGAATAAAATGGAAAATACGATAGTCTGTCATTCTGAACGCAGTAAAGAATCTTTCCCACGGTTTTAGCAGTTGAAAATTGACAGTTGACAGTTGACAGTTTCGGTGCCTCCGGCGGATTTGATAGGTAACAATCCCCTCCCACGGTATGTCGCAAACGCCATCCCCTACATTGGATTTTCTGTCATTCCAACGGCAACAAAACAAAAAAGCTCCCCTTTCGGAGAGCTTTTCCACATATATTTACTTATTTTTCTCAATCAACTCCACACGGAGCTTTATGTATTCAGGCACCTTCTCGCGCGGTATTCCAAGCGCCACAGCCAGCTCGCCATAGAGCAGGTCTTCGGCTTTCTTCAGAAATCTCTCATCCACAAGCCCAAGCTTACGCCTGTTTTTCTCGGCGGCAACACGTTTGTTGTAAATCGACATAACGAGATACATCAGCTCATGGCACTGGTAAGTTTTCAGCACCTTGTCGTATCTCTGGCTGAGAAGCTGCACCTTGCTTTCGTAGACAGGCTCAGCAGTCATGTTGATGACAGAGCAGATAAGCTCCTCCGCCGCCTCACGAGTAATGACAGGGCGGGTGAAAATCTTATCGCTGAAAAGCGGCATATATATAGTTTCCCTCTGATAGACGGGATGAAGCATGAGATAATCTTTGCCGTCCATCTGTGTCTTTTCGCCCACACGGCAAACACCGCTTGCGCCGTACACTATAAGTTCGCCTTCGTTATACATATTTACCATCCATTTCTGTAAATCGCGCCTATAATTATTATAATTGTCATATTTTGCGGTTCTGCCTGAAAGGGCAGGAGCAAAATGACGGTTATTTAATCACTATAATATCTGTTATACAGATATTATAGCATATTTTGACAGAAAATGTAAGGCAATATTTCTTTTTTGCATAATTTTCAGCTAATTTTCACAAGATCATCATACTACATTTTGTGTGGTTTTTCCTGCATATATCAATATATGTAAAAGCCTCCATCGGAGGCTTTTTTATTTTTACTGATGCTTATAAGTTTCACACTGTGTGCATTCGCATCTGTCTTCACCTGCGGCTCTGCACTTTGTGATAGCAACGCTGTCGGCTTCACAGATTTTGTTTGAGTTGTAAGCGCACTTGACAGCTTCGCAGGAAATATAAGTCTCAGCGCCCGGTGCGCCGTGAGGTACATAGTTTACAGCATCGCTGCCACGCTTCTGATAGGACTTGCAGGAAGTTTCGTCGGAAGTAAGGGCGTTATCGCCTGCAACCTTGATGGAATTAAGGCAGCACTTGCCTGTTTCATTGTGGACACACTGTGTGACCGAACATTTCAAAAAGCTCATAGTAATTTCCTTTCTTTGTTTCAATTTACAGTGTTATTTTTGCCCGACAAACGCATAAAATACCTTGACAAAAAATTTTTGTGATTTTATACTTTAATCAGATAAGCTTCAAAATAATAAATGAATTGACTTCGTCATAAATTGGTTTCACCATGAATTGCGTAAACGCATGAATTATTCGCTGTGCGAACATTGAGGTGCCTGCGGCGCATCGAACAGATGACAACCCCTCCGCTTCACATTCGTTCAGCACCTCCCCTTGCACAGGGGCGGCAATTTGCATTGGTTGTAGGGGAGCTGCTTGCCGCTCCCGAAGATAATGTAGGGGCGTGTTTTCGTGCCAGCGGTATGTCGTTGAATCCCTCCACCATCGTTCCGATGGTCCCCCTCCCTCAAGGTGAATTGACCGAAGGTCAAGAGAGGGTGGCCTGGGCCATTAGGCAAGGGAGGCAGCCATCCCCTACACCCCCTCACGCACAATCCCCGTAGGGGACGACGCCCTCGGCGTCCAGCCTTATACAATTCGCCGCAGGCATCGATAACATACACCTTCGGTGATGCCATACGCTTCGCAATTACATGCACACTGCGTGTGATTACATACTGCTACGCAGATATAAGGTGTGATAAATCACATTTGATAAAACCCTCTCCGTCAGTCCTGCGGACTGCCACCTCTGCGACTCGCTAAGAGCCGACTTCGTCGGTTGCTCGCGTGCACGCCGCCTGCGGGCGGTGTCCCTACTTCGCAGGGCGAGGC
>SVKW01000152.1 GCA_015068285.1 Oscillospiraceae bacterium
TGTAGAGCTTGTAGGCAAGACTCTTATCGCTATCACAAACCTGCCCCCCAGAGCAATGATGGGTATTGAGTCAAACGGTATGCTCCTCTCCGCTGTTCATAGTGAAGAAGGCGAAGAAAAGCTCCACTTACTTATGGTCGACGACCATATCCCCGCAGGTGCGAAGCTTTATTAATAAAAAGTCAAGGACTACGATTTTGTCGTAGTCCTTTTTGTATATAAAAACAGGTGAGACTTTTTGTGGTTTATTCCGTTTAATAAGTGAAAGGGCAGAGAAACACCTTTCGGAAAGGAGCATATCAATGGACAACGGTGCAAGTAGCTACCGCCGTTTCCTTGATGGTGATGACAAAGGCTTGGCAGAAATCGTAAGGGATTACAGCGACGGCTTAACTCTCTATCTTAACGGTATCGTTAATAATATATCCGTTGCCGAGGAATTGATGGAAGAGACCTTTTTCAAAATCATAACACGAAAACCAAGGTTTAAAGCAAAATATTCTTTTAAAACCTGGCTTTATACCATTGGACGAAACGTGGCTATTGATTATATCAGACATAATTCAAAGCGTTTGAATACACCCTTTGATGATATAGAGAATACCCTTCAGGATGAGTATGACCTTGAAAAGCTCTATATCATTGAAGAACGCAGAATTATTGTACATAGAGCCTTGAAAAAATTAAACGCCGAGTACAGACAAGTATTATGGTTGCTCTATTTTGAAGGATTATCAAATGCCGAAACAGCTATTGTTATGAAAAAGAACGCCCGTCAGATGAAAAACCTTGTTTACCGTGCCAAAAATGCTTTGAAATCAGAACTTAACAAGGAGGGCTTTGTTTATGAAGAATTATGATGAATTAACCGACAATCTGTTGAAACGCAGAGATTGCTACGTTATTGAGCAAAAGAAAAAGAAAAAAACTGCAATTAACGTAACAGCTTCAATGTGCTGTTTGTGCTTCGTTGCATTACTCGGATTTGGTATATGGCATAGCGGAATGCTTGAAGCTACACCGCCTGTTACGTCAGATGATTCCGTTATCACAGATAATACTGACAAAAGCAACGCATCACAGCAGACTATAAATTCTAATGGTGAAACAGTCAGCAATTCAAATAATCTTGAGCAAGCAGATAAAACCACAAATAATAATGAGATACGTGTTTTAGAAATTGAGAAGCTGCCAAGTATCTCTGAAAAAATGTTTATCGCTCTTATGACTGATGATTTTATCCCTATGACTGATGATGAAGTCAATGAGTATTACGGGGTGAACATTTTCCCGACTGTACCGATTGATATTGAAAGCAAGGATAATCAGCGTTTAGGTATTTACAAAAGAAAAACAAGTGGAGAGATATACTTTGATGGCAACAGGCTCCAGTATTCAAATGAGGATTTTTCAAGAGGTGTGGCGGTAAATATTGACAAGAATTGTTTGCCGTTTGATTTTTGCAATTTGTTTGCCAACATGCAGACACGATCCGTTATTAACGATGTTGAAGTAGGAATTGCACAAACTCCAATCGGAGAGATGTATGCTGAATTTATGTATCAAAATGCCGGTTTCCGAATTATTGCCTGCGGATTGACGCAGGATGAATTTGTCGGAGTTATCGCATCAATTATTAAGTAAGTAGAAAAAAGAATAATAATTATCCGCCCACTATCAAAGTGGGCGGACTTTTTATCTTTCCCTGTTGTGCAACTTGTCGTTTCTTATGGCATTTATATTGACTTTTTCGGCACCTTATACCCCGAAAAGTACCACCTATCCTGCATATCGCCCTCTTGTCGGCAAATTGTTGAAATAGTGCTAATTATTGTATAAAATAGTAATTGGAAAAATTTATACAGGAGGCGTTATATATGAGAGCTTTTGATATTAACAATGAGGATTCACTGATCGTAAGGGACAACAAGATAGTTGCAAATGTCGGCGGACAGGAGCTTGTTTTCGATATTGAGGCAGTAAACAAGCTTGTTGTGTACACGACATGCATGGGTCCGCTTCATGACGATATGGGGCTGATAATACATATTAGCGGTGACACTACGATAGAAATTATGTCAGGGCATGAATGCTATGAGAGCTTTCTGTTTGACGGACTTGGCAAAGCATTGCCGATCGACTATAAAAAGATCGTTGAAGCATCAGGCTGTACCAAGTCTAAAATGTTCGTGATATACAAAAAGGACAGTTATGACTTTCCGTTTGCGGATGGTCCTCATGCTGTCTGTATGACTTGCCGCCACGTGCTGGAGGAGCATAATCCCATCAGATTCGTTTTTCACGATAAAGATAGCTGGCAGTTCCATTGCGGAGAAGTCCACGAAACGATAGACGCACGAATGGTTTCACTTGACGAAATTCTGCATATTGATGATAATATGAAATTTTTTGCAAACCTCGAGTGCGGAGATTATGCCGAGATGGACGAGGAAACAGGCGAATGGTTGATTTCACACGACTATTATCCTGAAGACGAGGAATATGACGAAGATGATGAATACGGTGAAGATGACGAATATGATGAAGATGAAGAAGATGATGAGCCTTCATCTGAGAAAGCTCATCGCACCGCATCTTCCTGTGAAAGCAAGCTTGAAATAACCCTTGAAGACGGAGAAATAGTCGTATCGGGTAGCCTTGATCTCGGTTACATCGGCATTTTTGAGGACGAACAGATCGAGCTTGACGATACCCTGGAAGAAATAAGAGAGTGGGACATCGTGACAGAAAACCTTGACGAGGACTGCACAGACGAGGAGATCATCGAATTCTTAAATCAGTATTTCAACAGCTTTGCAGATAGAATTACACAGAATATCGACAATATCAACGGTACATTCCTGCTGTATGTATTTGACGATATGATAAATATGGAAACTGATTTCAGAGAAATTGAAGAGCTGTATATTGAGGAAAAGAACTATTTTGCCAGCGAAATGGATATATCCGAGATATATAAAGTGTCAGGTCAGGCACTTTCTCCTCTTGCAGTTTATTTTGAATCGCCAAACGATGGAAGTGTTCCGAAGGGACATATAGAAACCGTACTCAGAGCATGCTTCCCGATGTTCGATTTGGATTGCTTTATTGAAAATATTGAGCCTGAGTGTATAGGTCTTGGCGATGGCGAGATTTCATTCCAGTGCTCTGACAGCTTTGACGAACTGATCTTGTGCGGCGCTTATGCCGTGATCGATGAGGATCTTAGCTTTTCAGACTGGCATAATTTCTAAATGATTATTAAGGAGGAAAAGAAAATGGGAGAAAATCTTGAAATGAAAAATCTTGAAGCAACAGCCGAACAGGGCGATATGGAGGCACAGTTTAAGCTTGGCAACATGTATTATAATGGCGAAGGAACAGAAGTGAACTACGAAAAGGCATTGTATTGGTGGGAGAAGGCAGCTGAACAGGGCGATGCGGATGCACAGTTTAATCTTGGTGATATGTATTATGAAGGCGAAGGAACAGAAGTGAACTACGAAAAGGCATTGTATTGGTGGGAGAAGGCAGCTGAACAGGGCGATGCGGAGGCACAGTTTAATCTTGGTCGCATGTATTGTCAAGGCGAAGGCACAGAGGTGAATTACGAAAAGGTATTGTATTGGTGGGAGAAGGCAGCCGAACAAGGCTATGCGAAGGCACAGTTCGCAACCGCCGATATGTATTATTGTAGTTATGGCGAAGGCATGTCGTGGGACAAAGAAAAGGCACTGTACTGGTATGAGAAGGCGGCTGAACAGGGTCATATGAAAGCACAGTTTAAAACCGGTTGTATGTATTACAAAGGCGATGGAACGAAAAGAAACAAGGAAAAGGCATTGTATTGGTGGGAGCAGGCAGCTGCACAGGGGCATGAAAGGGCACAGGAATACATAAAAGCTAACAGTAATAACACCCCAAAATCCTCAGTTAAAAATCTTTCAAATACAGTAGAATTAAAAGATTTTTCTGAGAGTGATGATGAGAATGAATATGAAGCCTGCGCAAAGGTATGGGATAGAATTCTATACATATCGGTCACTGCAGATATACTCCCTCTCGAAGATATGCTTCCGATGATAAACGTTATGCTTAAAGGTCTTGATAGCCAGAAAGAAGCTTTCTTCAGCGATTTGATAGATAGCTATCTCCCCCAAGCAGAAGACTGGGTTTTAAATCTCTGTGAGGAGTCTGAGGAGGATAGCACCGATGAAAAGCGTTGTTTCATTACAGATGATTATAATGAGATTTATTTACCTATATCAAAAGAGGATTTCCTCGATTCTCTGAACTTATCAATATATGTAAGCTATGACAAGGATGAGTCAGACATTTTGGTAGAAGGTTATATCAATTGCGAACCTGACTATTTCGCAGGTCACAGTA
>SVKW01000013.1 GCA_015068285.1 Oscillospiraceae bacterium
GCGAAATATTTAATATAGAAGGGGAGGGAATATGAAAAAACTTATTTCAATTGTGCTTTTTATTATACTTCTTACGGGGTGCGGACAAAATAATGAGGGTTATGTAAGCATTTCGGCCGAAGAAGCGAAGGAACTTATGGACAAAAGCGAAAATTATATCATCCTTGATGTGCGCACAAAAGAGGAGTATGACGAAGTACATATTCCTGACGCAATACTGATTCCTGATACAGAAATTGCAGACAGGGCAGAAGATGAACTCACTGACAAAGAGCAGCTTATATTTGTATACTGCCGCAGCGGTAACCGAAGCAAAAAGGCGTCTGCAATACTTTCCCAGATGGGTTATACGAATATAAAGGAATTTGGCGGCATCAAAGACTGGCCTTATGAAACAGAATAAAATAAACACCTCTCTGATTGAAAAGAGAGGTGTTTTGTTTTACTTATTAAATTCAAAAATGCCGGCTACACACAATTCTTTTTCGGGAGTCTGGAGGCAAACATAATAGCCATTTTCAGTTTTGCAGGAGCAAAGCTCAAGAATATCGCCCAGCACCGCTGCTTTTTTATAATAAACATTCATATCGGTAAAGAAAAAGTCAAAAGGCAGAGCATCCATAAGCATCTCGGCGCTTTTCTGGTTGTTGAGATGGATGTTCGTGTCGATATCCTTGTTGGAAACACGAAGCTGATATATAACCTCAGCATCCTGGAGTGCAGGCTTGGAATATGCAAAAAACTCATCCTCAAAATTGTGCATAGTATAGCTTTCAGCCATATCAGCAGGGATTCTTCCCGGGCGCCCCTTATTTCCGTCAAAAAGGAACCAGTTGGCAACAGCTTTTACAACAGGCTTTTCATTCTGATAAATTATCGTTCCTCGCTCGGAAGTAATGCCCTTCATATTTCTGACAGCAGTATGAACTGTGAGGGGAGAGCCGGACCTGACAGGCTCGTCAAAATGGACCTTGATACCCTGAAGCATCCATGCCATATTTATCTCGCGCATTTTATCCATAGTATAGCCGCATTGGTCGGAATTCCTGATGGCAACATCCTGAATAACGTCAAGGACAGCCGATGGCTTTATAGTATCAAAATCCTTGAGATCGCCGTATCTCATATTATAAGTGTATTCAAACATATTTTTCCTCCTGTAGATGATGTTATTATATAGCAAAATAACAAATATTTCAATGAACAATATGTAACTTTTGTCCATAAAACTCAGCCTTAAATGACAACTTATTCCAAAATTGAAAAATGTCGAAAAAAGTGATGAAATATCATAATATGTATGATATAATAGAAACCTGCAGGCGGACAAACGCGTCTGTATTTATGTAAGCAGTACCCACCCCTCGGAAAAAAGGAGACAAAATGAACACCGCAAAAAACAACCGAAGCATAAAGAGCATAGTAAGTATTATGCTTATATTCTGTTTATGCTTCAGCTTTATGCCGTCAAAAGCGGCAGGTATGTCGGTCAGTCAGGACGGCATAGATTTCATCAAGGCAAAAGAAGGCTTTTACAAGGATATGTATACCTATGCAGGAAGCTGGCTTATAGGTTATGGCACTTTGTGCGAAGAAGGAGAATATCCTGACGGTATAACCGAAGAAAAAGGCGAGGAGCTTCTGCGTGAAGAGCTTGTGCGTCACGAAACAGAAATAAATATGTTTCTCGCAGAAAACGATATAAATCTTCGTCAGCATCAGTATGATGCTCTTGTCAGCTTTACATATAATCTCGGCACAAACTGGCTCAAAGGCAACAGCAAGCTTGTGAGAATCCTCAAGGGTGAGCAGGCAACGAGAAATGAGGTCGTCGATGCATTCGGCATATGGTGCCACGCGGGCGGCAAAGTTCAGGACGGACTTGCAAAAAGACGAATTCAGGAAGCGCTGATGTTCCTCGATGGCAAGTACAATGCCAAAAATGACAGCGAATATGCCTATATAGGCTTCGATGCAGGCGAAGGTGAAACAGCCCGTGATGTGCTTTTCTATAAAGTCGGCAATGTGTATGGCAGTCTTCCGAAAGCAACTCGTCTTGGCTATACATTTGAAGGCTGGCAGACGGCGAAAGGTACGCAGATTCTCATAAGCCATAATGTTCAGAACAGCCGTACACTTTACGCAAAGTGGAGCAAAAACAAGTACGGCAAAAGCTTTGCTGATGTAACGAGCGACAAATGGTTCTATCATTACATAATGGAGCTCAGCGAGGAAAATGTTATAACAGGCTATCCAAATGGTAATTATGGCCCCTATGACACGACTACAACAGGAGCGGCGGTGACTTTGCTTATGCGCGCGGTCGGCGCAGCGGAGCAGTCAGCGGCAGATAACCACTGGGCAGGCGGATTTATCAATTACGCCCACGAAAAGGGCTATCTCGACAAGGACAGGCTTGGCAATTATGACGGCAATGTCAGCCGTGTCAAAATAGCAGAAATTGCCGCAAAATCCCTCGGCCTTACAAAATCTAAGTCAAAGTCTCCATATATCGATGTCGATAACGGATATGTTACAGCCCTTTACGAAGCGGGCATAATGGAAGGCAGTATTACAGATAAGGGCAGAGAATTTTCCCCCGATACGGATATTACAAGAGGCGAGGTTTCGGCGATTATCTGGCGAATTGAAAAGCTTATGGAGGAAGAAAGCACCGAAAAGATAGTCTATAACGATTATATCCTCGATGTTCTGAAGGATGTGCCGAAAAACACACTCAATGTAAACAATTTCTATACAGAGGACGGCTTCAAACGATATGAAGACGCCAAGCGCATAGGTATTCTCGGCATAGATGTTTCGGAGTTTCAGGGTGATATCAACTGGGAAGCTGTGAAGAATGACGGCATTGAATATGCAATCATTCGTGTCGGCGGCAGAGGCTACGGCACAGGAGCGCTCTATGATGACAAGCTTTTTGATAAGAATATTCAGGGCTCGATAAATGCAGGACTTGATACAGGCGTGTATTTCTTCTCGCAGGCGATAACCGTTGCCGAAGCGGAGGAAGAAGCAAAGTATGTGCTTGAAAAGATTAAAAATTACAATATCACAGGTCCCGTTGTCTTTGACTGGGAAGTTATAGGCACTACAAGCGCAAGAACTTACGGCCTTTCGACAAAGACTCTCTGCGCAGCGGCAAACAGATTCTGCGAAATCATCGCAGACGCAGGATATTCTCCTATGATTTATTTCAATACCTATGCAGGATATGTGAAGTATGACCTGAGCAAAATCGTGCAGTATCCATTCTGGTTCGCCCAGTACGATGTTTCCGCGCCGACATTTTACTATGACTTTGATATGTGGCAGTACACTGATAAAGGCAAGGTCGACGGCATCAAGGAAAAAGTCGACGTAAATCTTTATTTTAAGGAAAAGTAGAATAAAACAGCTCTGCGATAAGCGGGGCTGTTTTTATATGGACAAGGGCAATCCAAAGTGGTATAATAAAGCAAATATTCAAAATGGAGGTGTTCTTGATGAAAGTAGGAGCATATCAGTTTCCGGTAAGTGGAAACATAATTGACAACTATAAAATTATGGAAAAAGCAATAAAGGACGCTTCCGTACAAGGCGTGGAGCTTCTTGTTTTTCCAGAATGTGCATTGACAGGGTATCCGCCGCATGACATTCCCAACTCCAGGGCTGTCGATTTTGAACTTGCAGATAAGACTCTTTTTGCTCTCAGAGTAGCTGCAACGCGGGAAAATATAAATGTCATAGTCGGCACGATTTATAGAGAAGATGATAAGATATACAACAGCGCTGTCTTGCTGACGAAAGACGGAGAGCGGCACTTTTATCATAAAAGAGCTTTGTGGGGTTGGGATAAGGACAATTTCGATACGGGCAATGAGGATGGTATTTTTGAAATCGATGGCTGGAAAATCGGCATAAGAATATGTTTTGAAGTTCGTTTCCCTGAGTTTTTCAGAGAACTTTACAAAGAAAATACCGATTTGAACATCATAATTTTCTATGATTCGGCAGATAATGATAATATAGCGCGTTATAATACGATCGAGGGTCATATAAAAACCAGAGCTGTGGAAAATGTCTGCTATACTCTGACTTCAAATACGATAAAGCCATATCAGACAGCGCCGACAGCTCTTTATGACAGGTCGGGCAGAATGCTTGCAGGCTGTGAGCGTAATAAAGAGGGGGTACTTATCTATGATCTTGAAAAAAGTCCTCTTGATTTCGGAGAAAAAGGCAGAAAGGAACTTTCTGATATTTTGCTCAGCTTATAGACTTGCGGCGCAAATTGTGATATTATAAATGTATAATAATACACAAGCTGCCGAAAGGAGAATATTATGAGCGACAGAGAAGCTATACTCCGTGCAAAAATGTATATTGATAAGCTTGCAAACGGCATTGACCCTGTTACAGATAAGAAGATACCCGATAATGAAGTTATAAATAATGTCAAGATTTCCCGTTGTCTGTTTTATGTATCGAGCGTGCTGCAAAAAGCGGCTGACGGGGGAGAAGCTGTGGCAAAATATTCTCCGCCTGCTCAGCACCACGCACAGCACAAGCAGGAGCGTGTGTATAAGGAAAAGCTTCGCATAAGCAATGCCGATAAGCTGAAAATCGTTCTTTCTGATAAGCCTGTCAGCATCACACAGCTCACTCAGAGCATAAATGCCGTTGTCGACACAGAAAAGATGCAGGAATTGAGGAATTACAGCATTCTTGACTGGCTTATGAAAAATAAGCTGATTGCCGACATCACCGATAAAGACGGCACAAAATATAAATATCCTACTAATATGGGCAGAAATCTCGGCATTACAGGGGTTAAAAAATCGGGTGCAAAGGGCGATTATATGCTTATTACATATTCTCTCAATGCCCAGAAAGTCATATTGAAAAATCTCGACGCTATTATCGAGTTCAATAACCGTACAAAAAAATCTTATAATAAGAATACATAAAATATGAATATCTATAAACGAATGGAAATCGTGTGCCGCAGTATTCCTTATGGCAAGGTTGCCTCTTACGGGCAGATAGCCTTTTTGTGCGGCGCGCCAAGAAATGCCAGACAGGTGGGATATGCCCTGAGAACGGATAAACTGGGCAAAAATATCCCTGCTCACCGTATTGTAAATTCAAAAGGACAGCTTTCGGGCGCGTGGCATTTTGGCAGCTCAGACCTTCAGAAGGAGCTTCTGGAGAGTGAAGGCTTGGAGCTTTACAGAGATGAAAATTACTGGTGTACGGATATAAAAAAGTATATCTGGCACCCTGACGAAGCTGAAATGGCAGAGATAAAAAAGAAATTTGAAGAAATTGAAAAGGAACTCATATAGCTGAGTTCCTTTTTCTTTATTTTTCCAGAGGTATCTGCCTGCCAGTATGGTCGATTTTATAATTATCAGTATAGATAAGCTGAGAAATCGGCACAAATGAATAGCCTTCATCAAGCAGAGTTTCAAGTATAGTCGGCAGAGCCTCAGGGGTATATTTTGCCGCATTGTGAAAGAGAACAATAGAGCCTGCCTGCGCCTTACTCAGCACTCTGTCAATAACATCCTGCACGCCTGTTTCCTTCCAGTCAAGACTGTCCACATCCCACTGAATGGTGTGATAGCCGAGCTCTCGCAAAGTCCCAACCACCTTGTTGTCGTATTCACCGTAAGGCGGGCGGAAAAGGGTAGGGCGCACATCTGTAACCTCCTCTATTGAATCGGCGCAAGCCTCAATGTCGGCGGCAATCTCATCGGCAGAAAGCTGAGTCATGTGCTTGTGCTTATCCGAATGGCTCATAATTTCATGGCCTGCATCAAAAAGCTCCTTTACACTTTCGGGGTATTTCCTCGCCCAATCACCAACAACAAAAAATGTGGCTTTTATGCCGTATCTGTCCATAATTTCGATAAGCTGATGGGTATCCTCGTTGCCCCATGCCGCATCAAAGCTTATCGAAAGCACCTTTTCATCGGTCTGCACACAGTAAATGGGCAGATCCCGTTTTGCGGCTGACGCAGCGACAGCTCTGCCTGAATCTGTGCCAGTTATAAAAATACAGAACGCGGCAAAAAGAACAAGAATTATGTAGGGAATGTCTGAACGCAAATTGATTTTATGCATATTTTCCTCCTTATTTATTTTAATTATAAATATTTCTCTACTATTTATAATAAAAACAGGAGGTAAATATGTATAAATTATATATTTTTCTGTTTCTTTTCGCGCAGATAAGGAAAAATTATACTGGCAGCCAATAAATATATTGTTTGAGAAAAATGTCAAAATGTGTTGATTATTATAATAAAATATTATATAATAAATATACATTCAAAATGATAATGGGATATAAGGAATTGAAGTTCAGGCAAGGGGCATATATAATGCCTGATTATAAAATTTCCTGTTCCTTATAAAGTCGGAGGTGCACGGATGGATAAAACATATTCTATAAATATTGCAGGTCTTAAAAGGGAGCTTCCGCTTTGTGAAGTTGCTCCTGATTTCTATATAGCAGCTCTTGTAATGTTCGGGGATGTGGAGCTTACAGTGAGATGCGCTGAGGAGCTTCTGAAAAAGGCTCCTGAGTTTGATGTTATTATCACTCCGGAGGCAAAGAGTATTCCGCTTGCCTATGAAATGGCACGCCTTTCCGACCATTACAGATATATTGTTGCGCGCAAGGGTATAAAGGTATATATGAGAGATATTATTGCAAAGGAAGTAATGTCAATCACCACACAGCGCAAACAAACTCTTTACCTTGATGGCAATGACGGAGAATATATGAAGGGCAAACGAATTCTTATTGTCGATGATGTTATTTCCACAGGTGAATCTCTTGCATCTATGGAAGCTCTTGTAAAGGCTGTAGGCGGTAATATCGTAGGTAAGATGGCTGTTCTGGCAGAAGGCGAAGCTGCAAGCCGCGACGATATCATCTTCCTTGAAAAACTCCCTCTTTTCAATGGTAAGGGCGAAATTATTCTTTAAAAGACAAAATAAAAAGGCTGACTTTAATTAGTCAGCCTTTTATGCTGTCACAAAACATAAAATTGAGTATTGGGAAATAAAATTTACGCATATCAGTAAATATATGTTTTCCTCGCCCGCAGGCACAAAACCTATTAAATCGGCAAAAATCCAGGACATGTGCATGGATTTTTGCACCTCTATCGGGCAAGTGTACGCATGGTGTGCGCGCAGACCGATGCAGAATCAAACGAGGCCTGCCTCGTTTGAAGTGTCGAAAATACTTTTTCGACACTCAAAAAGGCTGACTTTTAATTAGTCAGCCTTTATTTTTATGTAATTTATTTCTTTTCGCGGAGAGTTGTATAGAATACAACGCCTAAAATAATGCATCCGCCGAGAATTGTCTTGAGAGACGGAACTTCGCCGAAAATAAAGTAGGAAGCCACGATGCTGTATGGGGTTTCGAGACCTGAAATAATACTTGCTGTATGCGGATTGATATTCTTGAGACCACTGATGAAAAGCGAGTGGGAAATCGCCGTAAAGATAACGCCGAGCAATGCAAGAAGCATAATATTCTGCGCAGAGAAGACAGGCTTCATAATGAACAGGGCAGGAAGCAGAGTGATAAATGCAAATGACTGTTCATAGAAAGAAATAACTGTCGATGGATATTCGCCGAAATAATGCTTGTTAAAAAGTGAGAGCAGGGCATAAGTTATTGCCGAAACAAGACCGCATGCAATGCCAAGCGTATATGAGCTTCTGAAAGACCATTCCTCAACCATGACGATGACACCGCATATCATGATAAGAGAAGAAATTATCTGAGTTTTGCTTATCTTGTTTTTAGTGAAAAGCGGGTCGAGAAAGCTTACGAAAAGTGGGAATGTTGAAAAGCTTATTGTGCCGATGGCAACAGTTGAAAACTGAATTGCCTGCAAAAAGCTCCACCAGTGAATGGCGAGAATAACGCCCGAAAGAGCGAAGATTCCGTATTGCTTTTTAAGCCTCAGCTTCATAGGAGTTTTTGTCACCTTGAGAAGCAAAAACAAAAACAGGGAAGAAAAACCGACTCTGCCCAGAGTGATAATTATTGATGGCAGAGTGATCAGCTTTGCAAAAAGACCCGAAAGACCGAAAAGCAAAACTGCGCCGTGGACTGTTATAAGACCTTTAGTTTTTTGATCCATTGTATATCCCCCTCACTATAAAATATCCGCCGATCTGGAAACCAACCAGATAGCGTGAGTTTATAAACACCGGAAGAAGCATATCAAGCCCGCAGAAAACAAGGGTGATAATGCATATTATAAGCAGATCGGATGCAAAACGGGAAAGCTTTTCATCGTCGAAAAACAGATAGTCAAGAAAACCGACAGTGACAATGAAAAACCACACCGAAAGGGAATAGTATGTCCCCTTTGTACCCGGCATATTAAGCAGGTCGACTATCGCGCCCCATTTGAATATAAGCTCTGCCAGCTGATATAAGAAAATTACAGCAACTGGTGTGAACAGAGCAAATGCTCCGTCTTTTTTGTCGCTGAGCGGCAGAATTGCCCAGAAACCTGCGCCGATAATTGCACCAAATGCAAGCTTTGGCAGCATTATCTGCAATGTCATCACAAGCTTGCTCTGCATCGAAGGACCGATGACAAAGGAGAAGTTGTCCGATAAAACGATGAACAGGCATAGTATAATACCTGCCACAGCAGAAATGCCGCGTCTTACTTCTTTGCCCAATTTCCTGTGGCCTCCGCCTTGAGATATGCGTTGATAAAGCCATCAAGGTCACCGTCCATAACAGCGCCTACATTGCCGCTTTCAAAGCCTGTGCGGTGGTCCTTGACGAGAGTGTATGGCATAAAGACATAGGAGCGGATCTGGCTGCCCCATTCCATCTTCTTCTGAACACCCTTTATGTCTTCAATTCTGTCGAGCTTTTCGCGTTCCTTGATTTCGATGAGCTTGGATTTGAGCATACGCATGGCAACATCACGGTTCTGATGCTGGCTGCGTTCGTTCTGACAGGCAACGATAATACCTGTCGGAATATGTGTAATTCTGATAGCAGATTCAGTCTTGTTGACGTGCTGACCGCCTGCGCCGCCTGAACGATATGTATCGATCTTCAGGTCGTCGGGATTGATTTCAATTTCAGCATCATCTGTGATTTCAGGCATAACTTCAACAGCAGAAAAGGAAGTGTGTCTGCGTCCCGAAGTATCAAATGGGGAAACACGCACAAGACGGTGAACACCCATTTCGCTCTTGAGGTAGCCAAAGGCATTTTCACCTTCAATAAGCACGTCAGCACTCTTCATGCCAGCTTCTTCGCCGGCGATATAGTCGAGAGTCTTTACCTTGAAACCGTGGGAGTCTGCCCATTTGCCGTACATTCTGTAAAGCATAAGAGCCCAGTCCTGAGCCTCTGTGCCGCCTGCGCCGGCGTGGAAAGAAATGATGGCGTTGTTTCTGTCATATTCGCCTGTGAGAAGAGTTTCGAGAGTTTTCACTTCGAGAGTATCTTCAAACTTCTTGTATTCTTCGCGGATTTCAGGAAGCAGACTTTCGTCATCTTCTTCAATAGCCATAACGATGAGAGTTGTAAGGTCCTCATAGGAAGAAACAAGGGAATAGAAGCCCTTGATTTTCTGTTCAAGCTGCTTGATTTTCTGGAGCACCTTCTGGCTTTCATTAGGATCATTCCAGAAATCAGGCTTTGAAGAAATATCCTGAAGCTTCTTTATTTCTGCACTGCATTTGTCAAGGTCATAAGCCTCTTCAAGCTCGTCAAGTTCATTCTTATGTGAGAGGAGCTTCTGCTTGAGCTCTTCAAGTTCTAAAATCATAATATCTCCTGGTTATATATATTTAATCATATTTTATAAATTATAACATATAAACAAGTCTATTACAAGGTGAAAAACAGAATATTTTGCGCGGTTATCGTTAAAATAATATAAAAATATGCAAAAGCCACAAAAATGTGATTTTTACACAAATATTTTATTGCACAACGGAGCCGAATATTATATAATATATCTATTGAGGTTAGACGGCATAATTTATAAATCTAATAAACACAGGAGCAGGCAATGAATTATATTGAAGTAAAAATAATAACAACTCACGATGATGTTGAACGTATATGCGCAATGCTTTCTCCGCTTTGCAGCGGTTTTATCATTGATGATCCACAGGATGTATACGAATTCTCACAGGAAAAGACAACAAAGTGGGACTATATAGATGATGCACTTCTGGGCAACCCGGACAGAGATGTTTCGGTAACACTCTATGTAGACGACTCCGACGAAGGCAAGGCTCAGCTTGAAGACATAAAGAAGGTACTTGCCGAGGCAAAGCTGACAGGCAATATGGATACAAAACTTTCGGTAAACGGCGTACAGAGTGAAGACTGGGAAAACAACTGGAAGCAGTATTACAAGCCATTCACAGTTGGCAATCATCTCCTCATCAGACCAAGCTGGGAAGAAATCGACAACAAGGAGGGCAGAAAGGTCCTCACTATCGACCCTGCATCTTCCTTTGGCACAGGCTCTCATGCAACAACAAGACTCTGCCTTAACGAAATCGACGGAATTGACTGCGAGGGCAAGACAGTCCTTGATGTTGGCTGCGGCAGCGGTATTCTTATGACAGCGATGCTGCTCATGGGTGCAAACGATGCAAGAGGCTGTGATATCGAAGATAATGCAGTTAAAACAACTGCTGAAAATATCCTCAAGAATGATATTCCGGAAGATAAGTTTGAAGTTTATATGGGTGACCTTCTTTCTAACCGCTGGCTTAACAATAAGCTTGCAGAAAAGAAGTACGATGTAATCTGTGCAAATATCGTTGCAGACGTTCTTAAAAATATGTGTGAAACACTTCTTTCCTGGCTTAAGGACGATGGAACACTCATTATTTCGGGTATAATAGAAGAGCGAAAAGACGAAGTCAAAGCCCATTATGAAAGCTTTAATGCCAATATTGATAAGATGGTGGTTAAAGACGGCTGGGCAATGATGAGAATTTCCAAGAAAAAATAGTCAACATATAAGGGGAATATATTGACGCTAAGAGTTCCTGTGTGGTATAATACAGCTATAGAGATATTGCAATATAAAGTGTATTTTATCTGACCATATCTTTATAAAATGGCAATTACGCACAGACTTTAACATGGGAAATAAAGTCGGATGAATAAAATAAAAAATAATAAATGGAGGCTAATATGGATTACAAGAAGATTTTGAACAAACGAATTCAGAGTGTAAAACCATCAGGTATCAGAAAGTTTTTTGATATTGCAGCCCAGATGGAAAATGTCATTTCTCTTGGGGTAGGAGAGCCTGATTTTGTAACACCTGAACACATCAGAGAAGCAGCTAAAGCATCTATGGATGCAGGAAAGACAGCATATACAGCAAACTATGGTCTTATTGAGCTGCGCAAGGAAATTGCAAAGTATCTTGAAAACAGATTTGAAGTAAATTACGATCCTAAGGACGAAATTCTTGTCACAATCGGCGGCTCGGAAGCTATCGATATCGCTCTCCGCGCTCTTATTGAGCCGGGCGATGAAGTTCTCGTGCCGGACCCTGCTTATGTAAGCTATGCTCCTCTTGCCGCTATCGAGCACGCAGTCGTAAAGCCAATTGTAACAAAGGCTGAAAACAGCTTCAAGCTTATGCCTGAAGAGCTCAAGGCTGCTATCACAGACAAGACAAAGGCGCTTGTTCTTGCATATCCTAATAATCCGACAGGCGCAACAATGAACAAGGCTGAATTTGAAGCTATTGCTGAAGTGCTTAAGGGCACAGACATCATTGTTATCACAGACGAAATCTATGCAGAGCTTGTTTACGGTGCAGAAAAGTTCACATCCTTTGCGGCTATCGAAGGCATGAGAGAAAGAACAATTCTCATCAGCGGTTTCTCCAAGGCTTTCGCAATGACAGGCTGGAGACTCGGCTATATGTGTGCTCCTCGTGAATTGCTCACATATATTGCAAGAATTCATCAGTATGCTATTATGTGCGCAGGCACAGCCGCTCAGTATGCAGGCATTGAAGCCCTCAAAAACGGCCTTGCTGATACAGAGTATATGCGCAATGAATACAACAAGAGAAGACAGTATATTTATAACGAGCTCCGTGATATGGGCATCGACTGCTTCGAACCTGAAGGCGCATTCTATATTTTCCCTGATATTTCTAAATATGCAAACTCCTCGGAAGAATTCTGTGAAGACTTCCTCCAGAAGAAGCATGTTGCAATCGTTCCGGGCTCTGCATTCGGCGAAAGCGGCGAAGGTCATGTAAGAATTTCCTATGCAGCATCCATGGAAAATATCAAGGAAGCAATGAAACGTCTCAGAGAATATATTAACGAAAAGTAAATTATTCAAAAAGCACTCTGAAGGGGGTGCTTTTTTCTGCCTTAAAGTCAATAAATCATTTTACAAATCGTACAGAACATGATATAATGTTACCATAAGAATTTTCCAACAAAGGAGATATATCAATATGTATATGTTTGTCAATGACTACAGTGAAGGTATGCATCAGAAGATTCTCGATGCAATTGTAAAGACAAATCTTGAACAGCACACAGGCTACGGCATGGATGAATACTGCGAAAAGGCTCGCCTTGCTATCAAAAAAGAACTTAAGAATGAAAACAGCGCTGTCCATTTCCTCGTAGGCGGCACACAGGCTAATACAACAGTTATCTGCGCGCTTCTCCGTCCGCATCAGGGCGTTATTTCCGCAGTTTCCGGTCATATCAACGTCCACGAATCGGGCGCTATCGAAGCAACAGGTCATAAAGTTCTCGCTCTCCCATCTGATGACGGCAAAATCACAGCAAAGCAGGTTCTTGATTGCGTAAAGGGTCATTTTGAAGACCCGACAGCAGAGCACATGGTACAGCCTAAGATGGTTTACATCTCCAATCCAACAGAAGTCGGCACAATTTACTCCAAGAAGGAGCTTGAAGATATTAAGAAGGTCTGTGACGAACACAATCTCATTCTTTTCTGTGACGGCGCACGCCTTGGCTGTGCTCTTATGTCCAAGCAGAACGATGTAACTCTTGAAGATATGGCAAAGCTGACAGACGTATTCTATATCGGCGGCACAAAGATGGGCGCAATGTTTGGTGAAGCTGTTGTAATCAACACACCAGAATACAACGAAGACTTCCGTTATCTCATCAAGCAGAAGGGCGGTATGCTTGCAAAGGGCAGACTCCTCGGTGTTCAGTTCCTCACACTTTTCACAGACGGTCTTTATTATGAGCTTGCACGCCACGCAAATGAATGTGCTGAAAAGCTCCAGAATGCCATCAGGGAAATGGGCTATAAGTTCCTCGCTGAATCTCCAACAAATCAGGTTTTCCCAATTCTTCCAAATGAAATCGTTGAAAAAATCGGTGAAAAGTATGGCTATTCTCAGTGGGAAAAGAGAGACGGCGAAATGGTAATCCGTCTTTGCACAAGCTGGGCAACGGATATGGCAAAGGTAGACGAGCTTATTGCAGACCTTAAGGCTCTTACAAAGTAACCACTTGAAAAAATACCTATAAAATTATATAATAGATGAAGTGAAAGCTTCATCTATTATTTTTTAACTGAAATTAAGAGGAAAATATGGAAGATATTTTGAAAAACTGCACTTTGTGTCCTCGCGAGTGCGGAATAAATCGCTATGAAAAGCCGGGCTTCTGCCTTGCTGATGATAAAATAAGAGTTGCGCGAGCCGACCTTCATTTCTGGGAAGAGCCGCCGATTTCGGGCGAAAAGGGAAGTGGAACAGTATTCTTTTCGGGCTGTAATCTCCGCTGTGTGTTCTGTCAGAATTACGATATAAGTCGCGAAAACTTCGGCAAAGTCATATCGCCGGAGCGCCTTGCTGAAATATTCCTTGAACTGCAGGAAAAGGGCGCAAATAATATCAATTTAGTAACGCCGACACATTTTATAGAGGGCATAGCAAAGGCTTTAAACTTGTCACGAAAAATGGGACTTAAACTGCCGATAGTCTACAATACAAGCAGCTATGAAAAGGTGGAAAGCCTTAAAAAACTGGACGGTCTTGTGGACATATATCTGCCTGATTTCAAGTATATGAGTTCAGCTCTTTCCAAGCGTTATTCCAATGCGGAAAATTACAGTGAAATAGCGAAAGCGGCAATAGCTGAAATGGTGCGTCAGGTCGGAGCGCCTCAGCTTGACGAAAAGACCGACCTTATGACAAAGGGAGTAATCGTCCGTCATCTTGTCCTTCCGGGGCAGACTGATGACAGCAAGAAAATTATAAAATATCTGTACGATACATACGGCGATGATATTTTCATCAGTATAATGCGTCAGTATACGCCTTTCGGCAATCTGGAAAATTACCCTGAGATAAACCGAAAAATCACCGACGAGGAATACGACGAAGTGGTCGATTTCGCTGTCGATATCGGCGTTGAAAACGGATTCCTGCAGGATGAAGAAGCGGCAAGCGAAAGCTTTATACCCAAGTTCAACTTAAAGGGAGTATAAATCAGGCATAATAAAAAAGCACCCGTAACGGGTGCTTTTTTGATAGATTTGATTACATCTTTTCGCCGGAGATATATGTTGCGTGGCAGCGGCCGATAGCGTCGATATCTTCAACAGGGTTGCCGTCGAGAACGATGATGTCAGCGATATAGCCTTCCTTGAGAAGACCGATTTCATCTTCCATACCAAGAGCGAGAGCGCCGTTGTATGTAAGAGAACGAACAACTTCGATGTTAGGCATACCGTATTCGGAGAAGTACTTTGCTTCCTTTTCGATTGGAACAGAAGGGGAGCCCTTTCTTACCATGTCAGTACCTGTAACCATGATAACGCCTGTGTCATACCAGCCCTTGAAAGCCTTCTTGTAGTGTTCAGCAGCCATCTTGAAGTAGTCGTATGTGATCTTGTCATTGCCTGTGTAAACGAGGTTCTTTGCAATGCGTTCCTTTTCCATTTCTTCGTAGATATATGTATAAGCAACGATTGTCGGAACGAAGAAGAGACCCTTCTGAGCCATTCTCTTAGCCTGTTCATTTGTCATGAATGTGCCGTGCTCGATAGTGTCAAAGCCAAGGTTGATAACGCTTTCGATAGATGGCTGTGTGCCCGAATGAACAGCAACACGCTTGCCGACTCTGTGAGCTTCATCAACGATAACAGCAAGCTCTTCATCTGTGTATTCAGGGAGATTGCCTCTGTGGCTTGTGAAAGCCTTGATGAACTTTGCGCCGTCACGAATCTGCTTGCGGATAGCCTTTCTGATTTCAACTTCGCCGTCAGCTTCGACAGTAGCTGTTGTGAGAGACCAGCAATGGCCGCCTGTCATACATACGCCCTGAAGAGCGGAGAAGATACGTGGATATTTTACAAGACCGTCAGCTTCTGCGCGGAGAAGAGACTGAACGAGACCTTCAGGAGAGCAAACGTCACGGACAGTTGTAACGCCCTTCTTGATAGCATCCTGGAGAGTCTTGTGAGCCATAAGTGTGATATAGTGAAGAGAAGCGTGTCTGTCTGTTGTCCAGTAATAGCCGATATGTACGTGCATATCGATCATACCAGGCATGATAGTACGGTCGCCGTAATCTGTAACTTCTTCATTTGGGAACTTAGCAATAATATCATCGAATGTGCCGACACCGATGATCTTCTTTTCGCAAACTGCAACAGCGCCGTTTTCAATAATAGTCTTGCCGTCGCCTGTGAGCACATATTTAGCCTTTAAGATCATTTTTAAATGTCCTCCGTAAAATAAAATTTTATCTGTAACTATCTTATCACATTTTTTTATAAGATACAACTGAAAATTTTACTTTACACAGTATTTTCTTTATGCTATTATAATAATATAGTAAAATATAAAAAACAGGAGAAATAAAGATGTTCAAACTTATCAAAAATGCAGATCTTTATGCGCCTGAGCATATCGGCAAAAGAGATATCCTCATCTGCGGTGAAAAGGTCGTAAAAATTGAAGAAAATATCACAGCTCCATTTGAAGATACAGTTATCATCGATGCCCAAGGCAAGACTGTCATCCCTGGTATGATCGACCAGCATGTCCATGTAACAGGCGGCGGCGGTGAAAGCTCTTTCAAGAGCAGAGTTACTGAAATACTCATGACAGACATCGTTAAAAACGGCGTCACAACTGTTGTCGGTCTCCTCGGCACAGACAGCACAACTCGTTCCGTACATAATCTTCTTGCAAAGACAAAGGCTCTCAACGCAGAAGGCATCACAGCATTCTGCCTTACAGGCGCTTATGAGCTTCCATCTCCAACAATCACAGGCTCCGTAAAGAACGACATCACATACATCGAAGAAATCATCGGCTGTAAGCTTGCTATCGCCGACCACCGTTCTTCTTATGTTACAAAGCAGGAGCTTCTCCGCCTTGCAACACAGGTTCGTCACGGCGCTCTCATCGGCGGCAAGCCTGGTGTTCTCCATATGCACACAGGCAAGGATAAGCTGGGTCTTAAAGATGTTATTGCTATCGTGGAAGAAACAGACATTCCAATTCGTCATTTCCGTCCTACACACTGTGCAAATCTTGTTGAAGATGCTATAAAGTTCGGCAAGATGGGCGGTAATATCGACTTCACATCGGGCAGAGATGCCGTAAAGCTTGCAAAGCTTCTTTCTGATGTTGTCAAGGAAGTTGATCCTGAGCTTGTAACATTCAGCTCCGACTCCAACGGCAGTATGCCAATCTGGGGTCCTAACAATGAGCTTGTCGGCATGGGTGTCGGCAAGATCGAAACTCTCTTTGCAACAGTAAAGGCTCTTGTTCAGGAATGCGAAATGCCTCTTGAAGATGCTATCAAGATGGTTACATCCAATGTTGCAAAGGGCATTGACCAGTATCCACGCAAGGGCGCAATTCAGGTTGGCTCCGATGCCGATATCGTTTTCCTCGGCGAAAATATGACTATCGACACAGTTATTGCACGCGGTCAGGTAATGGTTGAAAAGGGCGAAAATATAGTAATGGGTTATTACGGAAAGTAGGTATAAAATATGCGTCTTGAAAAAATGAGCTGGAAGCAGGCAGAAAATTATTTTAAGGTTAAGGATATCGCAGTTATCCCTGTCGGCTCCATTGAAAATCACGGTTCTCATATGTGCCTTGGCGTTGACTATCTCGTACCAAGCCACATTGCAAAGACAATCGACGAAAAGCTTGATGTGCTTATCTGCCCGGCAGTTCCATACGGCGTAGCAGACGGACATTACGGCTTCCCTGGTACAATTTCCATCGGTCTTGAAGGTCTTACAAATGTTATGGAAAGCATCTGTAATGCACTTTACAATGACGGTATCAGAAAGTTCGTATTCCTCAACGGCCACGGCGGCAATGACCCTGCACTCTCCGAAGTAGGTATCCGTCTCAATAAGAAGGGCGCTATCTCCTGCATCCTCAACTGGTGGCAGCTTGCAGGCGAGCTCAACATCGAATGGAAGGGCGGTCACGGCTCCGGTCAGGAAACAGCAGCTATGCTTGCTATCGATCCAAGCTGTGTAAATATGGACGATTATATGGCTCAGGAACAGCATATGCTCACACCTAACATGAAGTATATCGCTCTCGGCAGCATCGAATTTAAGGGCTGTCATGTTCCTGTGAGAAACCACACTATCAATATGTCCAAGAGCGGCTGGTATGCAAACGGCAGACCAAAGGATGACCCACATTATTCCAGCGCAGACTGGGGCAAGCCTATGCTCGACGCAGTAACAGAATATATCTGCGATTTCATCAAGGAATTTGATACAATTAAATGTGAAAGATAGGAGAATTATTATGAACTACACATTGGCTAACGTACCTGCAACTATCTGCAAGGCTATGAATATTCCTCTTATGGAAGGCGCTGAAACTCAGCCTATCAACGAAGTTATCGACCTTCTCAAGGGTGAAACAGTTGAAAGATGCCTTTTCTTCTCTCCGGACGCAGTAGGCGCATGGATTTTCGATAAATACCCACAGTACACAGACAAGCTTATGGATGTATATGCCCTCAAGCAGCCTCTTTCTTCCGTAATGCCATCTGTAACACCTGTTTGCTATGCTACAATGATCGCAGGCGTAATGCCTGAAGTTCACGGCATCCAGAAGTACGAAAAGTATCCTATCACAGTTGAAACTATCTTCCACGCTCTCAAGGCGGCAGGCAAGAAGGGCTGCATCATCGCAAAGACAGACAGCAGCTGTGAAATCATATTCAGAAATGCTCCATGTGATGTAATCGAAACAGAAAGCGACAAGGACGCTCATCAGAAGGCTCTTGAAATCATCGAAAAGGACGAATACGACTTCATCCTCGTTTACGAATGTGAATACGATGACAATATGCACGCAACACAGCCTGAAACAGACTTTGCTCTCGGCGCTCTCAAGTACAATGCAGAATCTGCAGTTGAACTCATTGCAGCGGCTAAGAAAAAGTGGGAAGGCAAGAAGGCTCTCATCACATTCTCTCCTGACCATGGTATCCATACAGACCCTGTAACAAAGCTCGGTACACATGGCACATCTCTCGATGAAGACCTCAAGATCTATCATCTCTTTGGTGTTCTTTAATGAAAATACTTATAATTGATGGGCAGGGCGGCAGACTTGGCAAACTGCTCATCGAAAAGATAAAATCAGATAAGCCGTCTCTCGAGCTTATAGCTGTCGGCACAAACAGCATAGCCACATCGGTGATGCTAAAGGCAGGCGCAGACATGGGGGCAACAGGGGAGAATCCCGTTGTTGTCAATGCGAAAAATGCCGATGTTATAATCGGTCCTGTGGGAATCATCGTTGCCAATGCCCTTATGGGCGAGGTAACGCCGAAAATGGCATGCGCGGTCGGCGAATCTGAAGCGTTCAAACTTCTCATTCCGGTCAATAAATGTAATAATTATATTGTCGGAACAAAAAACATCGGCATCAGCGACCTTGTAAATGAAGCTGCCGGAAAATTATACGATATCATAGGATAACAGCTTTAGCAAAGCCCGATGTTTATATGCATTGGGCTTTGTGCGTTTAAAGCGGCAAAATGCCGCGGAAAAGGAGAAAAATCATGTTTGAATACGGTTATGAAGCAGTCAAGCATATGACAGACAGACGTTCTATCAGAAACTTTATCGATAAGAAAATCCCTGATGAAGACCTTAAGCTCATTCTCGAAGCAGGTCTTAAGGCTGCAACAGGCGGCAATCTCCAGCCATATTCCATCATAGTTGAAAGAGACAAGGAAAAGAATAGAGAGCTTTCCAGAATGTGCGGCGGACAGCCATTCATCGAACACGCCGACACAAATCTTATCTTTGTTTTCGACTGGTATAAGTACAGCATCTATGCAAAGCAGAAGAATGCTCCGTTTAACAACAGAAAGATTTATATGCACTTCCTCATCGCTATCGAGGATGTAATGTGTGCTGCCCAGACTATCGAAACAGCGGCTCACATGTTGGGCATCGGCTCCTGCTATGTGGGCTCGTCCAATAGCTGCGGCAAGGAAATCATTGATGCTTACGGTATGCCAAAGCTCACATATCCTGTTGTTATCCTTTCTCTCGGCTATGCTGCTGAAAAGCTTCCTCCAAAGGCTCCAAAGATGCCTTACGATATGATGGTATTTGAAGGTAAGTACAGACAGTTTACAGAGGAAGAAATCTACGAAGGATTTGAAGCTAAGTACGCAGGTAAGATTCTTGAGCTTCCAAAGAAGGAAGAATTCCTTGAAGAACGCCTTGCACAGTTCAGAAATGCTCTGCTCACAACTTATGATGAAGAAAAGGTGAATGAAATAGTTGAACAGGCTCGCAAGGACGGCTTTATCAATGAAACTCAGCGCCGTTTCGGTCTCCATTACCGAGCTGATGTTATGTACACAGGCGGTAAGGAAATCATTAAGATGATGAAGGATCAGGGCCTTGAAAACTTCATGGCGGCTGGTGAGATTTACAACGAAGATAAGTAGGTTTTAAAGGGGGAATGGCGGCTTTTTTGCCATTCCCTTTAAACAAGGAGGAAAAATGAAGGTTAAATTCGGCCTTATCCAGCTCGATGTGTCGAGCGATAAGCAAAGAAATATAGAAAGAGCGAGACAGGCAATAGAGGCTGTAAAAGATGCAGATGTGATTATCCTGCCTGAAATCTGGAACAGTCCTTACGACAATAAATGCTTCCGTGAATATGGCGAGCCTTTTGGCGGCGAAAGTACAAAAATGCTGTCGGAAATGGCAAAAAAGCTGGGAAAGTACATTGTGGGCGGCTCGATTCCTGAGCTTGACGAGGACAAGGTTTACAATACATCCTTCGTCTTTGACAGAAACGGCGAAATGATTGCCCGTCACAGAAAAATGCACCTTTTCGATATCAATGTCAAGGGCGGACAGAGCTTCTGTGAGTCTGCCGTGCTGACTCCGGGCAAGGAAGTCACAGTTTTTGATACAGATTTCGGCAAGATGGGTCTGTGCATCTGCTACGATTACAGATTCCCTGAGCTTGCCCGCCTTATGGCTCTCAAGGGGGCAAAAACGATTATAGTCCCTGCTGCGTTCAATATGACAACAGGTCCTGCACATTGGGAAATTATGTTCAGAGCCCGCTCGCTTGACAATCAGGTTTTCTCGGTCGGCGTAGCTCCTGCAAGAGATGTAAACGGCTCCTATGTTTCATACGCAAATTCCATCGTCTGCTCTCCATGGGGCGATATCGTCAAGCTGTTTGACGAAAAAGAAAGATATGAAATCGTCGAGGTAGAGCTTGATAAGACTTCTGAAATAAGAGAGCAGCTTCCGCTTCTCAAGCACAGAAGAGAAGATGTATATATTATGGCAGAAAAATAGTAAATACAGATGGTATAAAAGCTATACAGCACTTTCCATAATAAAATATTCTTCGAAATGTGATAGTTGCACAAAAGCCTTTTGGATAGAAACTTTTTTATGGTAAAAATCCTCATAAATTTACATTTTGTTTATTAAAACCTACTTTACAGACAGCGAAAAAAGTGTTATACTATAATAACGACTTGTATAATGTAAAAAAATAGAATAAGATATAAAGGAGCAATTAAGTTCATATGAAACCAGTTCTCTTAGATGTTCAGCATTTGGTAACTTCTTTCACATCCGACAGCGTAAAGACTGTTGCTGTTGAAGATGTCAGCTTCCAGGTGCATGAAGGTGAAACAGTAGGTATCGTAGGCGAATCCGGCTCCGGTAAGAGCGTAACTTCCATGTCAGTTATGAGACTTATCGAAGCTCCATCCGGCAAAATAGAATCAGGCACAATCATGTTCAACGGCAGAAACCTTCTTGAGCTTTCTGAAAAGGAAATGCAGAAGGTACGCGGCCACGAAATTTCCATGATTTTCCAGGAACCAACAACATCCCTTAACCCAACAAAGCTCTGCGGTGACCAGATTGCAGAATCTATCATCATCCATCAGGGCAAGTCCAAGGACGAAGCTCACAAGATGGCTGTTGAAATGCTCAGACTCGTAGGTATTCCTCTCCCAGAACAGAGAGCAAACGAATATCCTCATCAGCTTTCCGGCGGTATGCGTCAGCGTGTTATGATCGCTATCGCACTTTCCTGCTCTCCTAAGCTTCTCATCGCTGACGAGCCTACAACAGCTCTTGACGTTACAATTCAGGCTCAGATCCTCAAGCTCATGAGAGATCTTAAGGAAAAGATGGGTATGTCCATTATGCTCATCACACATGACCTTGGCGTTGTTGCTGAAATGTCCGAAAAGGTTATCGTTATGTATCTCGGCAAAATCGTTGAAGAAGCAGAAGTTGTTGAACTCTTCAAGAACCCTAAGCATCCATATACAATGGGTCTTATGAAGTCCATTCCTACACTTGAGACACCTAAGGGTAAGCTTTACACAATCGAAGGCTTTATCGCAACAGCAGATAACAAGCCATCTGGCTGCGGCTTCCACCCAAGATGCCCATACGCTATGGAAATCTGTAAGACAAAGACTCCTGAGTTTACATATTTGGAAAACGGCCACAGATATGCGTGCCATTTAAGTGAGGTTAAGTAATGAGTGAAATTTTAAGAGTTAACGATTTAAAAACACATTATCGTATATCCAAGGGCTTTTCTCTCAAGGATAAGGGCTCTATCAAGGCTGTTGACGGTGTTTCTTTCTATGTAAATGAAGGCGAAACATTCGGTCTTGTTGGCGAATCCGGCTGTGGTAAGACAACTCTCGGTAAGGCTATTCTCGGTCTCGTTCCAACAACAGCAGGTAATGTTGAATTTATGGGCAGAAACATCACAGGCATGAGCAGAGATGAAATGCGTGAAGTCAGAAGAAACCTTCAGGTTATCTTCCAGGACCCATACGGATGTCTTGACCCAAGAAAGACAGTTGAACAGATCATTGCTGAACCATTGGTCGTTCACAAGATCGGCGGCAAGAAGGAAAGACAAGACAAGGTAAGAGAACTTATGGATGTTGTAGGTCTTTCTCCTGCACATATTTACAGATATCCACATGAATTCTCCGGCGGTCAGCGTCAGAGAATCGGTATTGCAAGAGCGCTCATTCTCAATCCAAAGCTCATCATCTGCGACGAACCTGTTTCCGCTCTCGACGTATCTATCCAGTCTCAGGTTCTCAATCTTCTCAATGATCTTCAGGATAAGTATGGCCTTACATATATCTTCATCGCTCACGGTCTCCCTGTTGTTAAGTATATTTCCAACAGAATCGGCGTTATGTACCTCGGTAAGATGGTAGAAATGTCTGACTCCGAAGAGCTTTATGCAAAGCCACTTCATCCATATACACAGGCTCTTATGTCTGCTATTCCAATTCCTGATCCAACTCACGAAAAGGAACAGATCATTCTTGAAGGCGAAATTCCATCCCCACTCAACCCACCATCAGGCTGCCACTTCCACACAAGATGCCGCTTTGCAGAGCCAAAGTGCGCACAGGAAGAACCACCATTCATTGAATATGAAAAGGGTCACTATGTAGCTTGCTGGAGATGCATGAAGTAGTTATAATCAAAAGCCGTCCATCAGGGCGGCTTTTTCTTATGTGCTTATATTTACATATTGCCCGGGAAATGATATAATATCTTCATCATCTCAATATGAGGTAAGACAATGGAGAAAAATATTTTTATCGGCGAAAACTTTGCCGACAAAACAATAGAAGAAGACATCAGCGGTAATTCCTACGAAGGCTGCAGTTTCAAAACCTGTGATTTATCGGGGCTTGAAAGGGTGGAGGATGCTGTATTCAAAGAGTGCAACTTCACATCAGCCCGCCTTAATGGCGTTAGTTTCAAGAAGTGCGCCTTTCTCAACTGCAAGTTCAAATATGCCACATTCTTCGGCACAATGTTTGAAGATTGCAAAATGACAGGCTCATCCTTTGAAGGCTCAGACTGTGAGCTGCTCGAAATAAAAGGCGGCGACTGGAGCTACTGCGATTTACGATATCTCAGCTTCTATAAGCAGGATTTTTCGGGCATAAGATTTGCCGAATGTGATCTCAGCGGCACAGAGTTCCGCAAATGCATCTTGCGTGACTGCGATTTTCACGGTGCAATAATGGACGGTGCCAATTTTGAGGAAAGCGATATCCGCGGATGCGACATAAACGGCTCGGACCTTCGAGTAGTCGGCTTTAAAAAGACAAAAATAGACCTCCAGCAGTGTGTTCTGCTTGCAGAACAGCTTACCGGAGGTATATTCGATCCTGAATAATTACTTTTCCTTTTTAGCCTTGAGCATCTTCTTGCCATCTGGGCAAATATCGTTGAGGAAGCACTTGTCGCATTTAGGAGAACGAGCTGTGCAGATATCTCTGCCAAACTGAACAAGGCGATGGCAAAAATCATTCTGTTCAGCAGGTGGAATGACCTTCTTGAGAGCCATTTCAACCTTGTAAGGGTCCTTTGAATCGGCAAGACCCAGATGGTTTGAAATGCGGATACAATGGGTATCAGCCACAACAGCAGGCTGACCATAGATATCACCGAGAATAAGATTTGCCGTCTTTCGGCCTACACCAGGCAGGGAAAGCAGGTCTTCCATATTGTCAGGCACCTTGCCGTCGAATTTTTCGAGAAGCATAATAGCAGCATTCTTAATGTCAGCACCCTTCACAACATAGAATCCGCACGATTTAATAATGGAACGGATTTCTTCCACATCAGCCTCGGCAAAGGCTTCGAGTGTTGGAAAACGGGAGAAAAGGGTAGGTGTGACCATATTCACACGAGCATCGGTGCATTGCGCAGAAAGGCGCACAGAGAAAAGAAGCTCGTAATCCTTGCTGTGATTGAGCTGACAATCGGAAGGATATCGCTCTTTAAGACGTTCTATAGTTTCCAGAATATTCTTTTTAGTCATAGTGAAATCTCCAAAAGAGTTTTATTTTAGATAATTATATCACATTCTGTAGAAATAGAAAAGACCAAACTTATGGTCGGAGGGAAAATTGAAAAAAATACTTGCATTTATAAAGTGTATACTATACGCAGGCTTGCTTGTCGGCTTGCAGTACCTTGTAGCAATACTGATGGTGCTATGGCGAATGATAACAACAGACCTGCCCTATGAAGAAATCGTAAATACGGTATTCGGCGCAGATGTCGCAATGGTATCTTATCTGTCGGCAATTTTACTGATAGCGATAATATGGCTTATGTCAAAGATTTTCAGAAAGAAATTCAGAGATTTTATCGACTGGGGCAAAAATGTCCGCGGAATGATCACTTATGCCTGTGTACTTGTGGGCATCGGCGGTAATTTCTGGACAACAGTTGTTATGAGCAGTATTTTCTCGCAGGAAGCCGTCGAAGAATACAATGCGGCAAGCAGCAATATGAGTGTGTCGGCATCTATGATGACACTTATCGGTGTAGCGGTTCTGGTGCCGATAATGGAAGAAATCGTGTTCAGAGGAATAATTCTCAACAGATTTTCAAAAGTTATGCCTGTCGAACTTGCAATAATCCTGCAAGGCATCATCTTCGGTCTTATGCACGGCGACATAATATGGATAACTTACGCCGTATTTATGGGGCTTGTCCTCGGCTATATAAAAGTGTGCACAAATTCGCTCAAAGCCTCGATAGCCATGCACATGGCATATAACATCGCATCACCAATAGGCGGAATGATAACTTATTCCTTTATGGGAACGGGCAATGCAGAGCTTATTCTTGTGCTGACAGGCACAATCCTGATGATTTCAGGACTTATTACAATATATAAATATCAGCCTGAATAAAACAAAGCTCCTCTGATGAGGAGCTTTTTAAGTTTAATTTATCCCAACATATCCGCTTTCTTCGATTATGTACTGACCTTCTTCCGAAAGAAGCCAGTCGATAAGCGGCTGAATATTTTCGTTGGTATTGTCCTTGCGGTAAATGGCATAGAATTCGCTGACAATAGGGTAGGAGCCGTTTTTAATGTTTTCCACATCAGGATAAACGCCATCGACAGAAACCATCTTAACGCCTGAATTGCCCACAATTCCCTCAACATAATAGCGGAATGAGAAGCCAAGCGTGCCGCCGAGAAAAGCCAGCGGAGATTTCCTGCCTATCTTTTCATTTCCGAGGAAATTGACAAGCGCCGTTTGGCTGCCGCTTCCTTCAAGACGGGTGAGTGGATTTATAACGCGGTTTGCGCCGCCGACATCCTTCCAATTCTTATATCTGCCTGCATAAATACTTCTGATTTCCTCCTGAGAAAGGTCCTCAACAGGGTTTTTGGAGTTTACAAGGAAAACGAAAGCCTCCTTGCCGATAGGCACATATTCAAGCTCTACGCCCTTTTCCTTTGCATATTCAGCCTGAGCTGCCGATGGACCTGCGCAGAAAAGAATGTCAGTATCGCCGTCAACAATAGCCTTGTAGCCGCGCAGAGTATTCTTATACTGCATTGCGCTTTCGGGGG
>SVKW01000153.1 GCA_015068285.1 Oscillospiraceae bacterium
TAAATAAAACGCCCTTCGGGCTACACCTCATCCGTCAATCTTCGATTGACACCTTCCCCAATGGGGTCCCCAGACAGCCTGCTGTTTGGGGTATGAATCAAGGGGAAGGCTGAATATAATCGTACACCCCCGTTTAATAAGGAGGTATAATATGGATAAAGTTGCTCATTACCGCGACAAAGCGAGCGAGATTTACAAGGCAAACCGAAAAATTATTTTCATTCTTGCATTTCTGAATACAGCACTTGTAACTCTGTTTGACATTTTGAAAGCAGACGGATTTATCAGCAATCTGCTTGTTATCATTGTCAAGTTAGCCGTGACAGCCCCTCTGCCTATGTGTACATACCATATCTACACAAGAGCAATTCTCGGCAAGCAGACGGGTGCGGACTTTATCTTCTCATGGCTGACAAACGGCAAGCTTATCGTTCACGGCATTAAGGTTCAGCTTTCACTTGCTATAAGGCTTATCGGATGGGTAATTGTCTACCTTTTAATACTCTTTGCATCGGCTTTCTTCGGTGTGCTCGGTGCTTTGTTCGGCACAATAGGTGGTCTTGTACTTATTTATTATAAGGAACTTCAATATAATGGCGCTCTTTATGAATGTGCCGCCGACCCTAACTACCCTGTCGGTGCCGCATTTGACGACGGCATTGAAAAGATGAAATACTGCTTCAAGGACTATGTTTCCCTGTGGTTCGGCCTATGTCTGCCATTTATTGTGATTTTTGCAATACTCAAGAATGTCTTCGATCCTTCTAATGTAGGCATAATAGTGGACCTTATCGGAAATATTATCCTCAGCTTCTTTATCTATCCACGATTCCACATAACAGGTATTCTTCTCTATAACAACGGCAATTTCAGCCATGTAAGAGGTGTTGACGGAGAATAAGTGCCTGCGGCGCATTTGATAAAACGTGCTACGCCCTGCGGGAGGGCACAGAGACCCTCCCCTACATCTTCCTTGTTAAGAACAGGTTTGTAGGGGCGGCGGTTCCATCCCCGCCCGCTTATTCAATCCGTGCGAAGCACACAATATTAAATAAAACGCCCTTCGGGCTACACCTCATCCGTCAATCTTCGATTGACACCTTCCCCAATGGGGTCCCCAGACAGCCTGCTGTTTGGGGTATGAATCGAGGGGAAGGCTTTAATCAGCTATCCCTTTATCTCACCCGAAAGGAGTGAATGTTATATGAAAAACAAAGAAATACGCAAAAAGGCTCTTCGCCTTTTTAACGATAACCTTTCCCTTATCGCCTTTATGGCGCTTATGCTGTCGCTTTTTCAGGTGGCGGTTTCTGTGGCGAGCGTTATCACATTTGAAGCTGTGGGGGCAAACACAATCGTCAGCATGCTGAGTATGTTTGTGACAGCTCCTATCACAATCTGTATGTACAATGTCTACAGCCTGCTTATAAGAGGCGGTGTCAAGGTACACAAGGGCTACCTTTTTGAATGGCTTGGCGATTTCAAGCTTATCTGGCACAGTGTAAAGGTGCAGCTTATGTTTGCTTTCAAGCTTATTCCATGGGCTATGCTCGTTTCCATCGCCGCCAGCTTTGTTATGACAATGCTGTCAGGCTATGCTGAAATCCTTGCTCTTTCCGAAACTGTGCAGATTATCGTAATGGCGGTTTTCTTCGTTATCGCCATGCTTTTCCTGCTTTATCAGTCTTTCAGATATCAGGGCGGTGTCTTTGAATGTGCCGCTGTGCCGATGAAGATTATCACTCCGATTTTCCACATCGGTATGGTAAAGATGAAGTACAACCTCAAAGATTACATCAAGCTTATGATGTCATATCTGCCGATTATCATTCTTTTCTCGGCTCCTGTGCTGGCTTATGAGATAATCAAGGGCGAATACGATGCGATTTATTACGCTCTGCTGGTTTTTGAAACTGTGGGCACAAGCTTTGTTGTAAATCCGCTTATCGGCATTTCGGGCATGATTCGCTATAATGTAGGCGGCAAGATTCCGCCTGAGCATTTCTTCCAGTCTTTCGGCATGAAACGCCCTAAGGAATACGACGGCGAAGTGAACACAAGCGGCGAGGCTGAAAAGCCTGAAATCACAGACCCTGAGCCAATGCCAAGGGAAGAAAATCCTTCTCAGCCGGGCAATATCGGCGATATTCCTTTTGACAATGCTCCTTCTTCCGAGGACGACAAGCCGGAGGAAGAACAGGAGTAAATGTATCACCTATGGTGATGCGATATGCACTTTGTGCGCGATATACGCTTCGCGCGCGATATTTTTGCTATGCAAAAGCGATATGTTCCTTTGGAACGTAAAGGTATCTGCGATGCATTAAACAAAACGGGCTACGCCCTACGGGAGGGCACAGAGACCCTCCCCTACATCTTCCTTATTACGAACAGGTTTGTAGGGTGCGGCGCCCTCGACGCACCGCATTATTTAATCCGTTGCGAAGCAACACACTGTTTGCTATAACTTATTCTGCGGGACGTTGACAAGCACCGTCCCCTACTATTAAATAGACGGGCTACGCCCTGCGGGAGGGCACAGAGACCCTCCCCTACATCTTCCTTATTACAAACAGGTTTGTAGGGTGCGGCGCCTCCTTCTCCTACCGGAGAAAGCATCAATCAGTTAAAAATACACATCAAATATATCAAAACAAGAAAGGAAAATAATAATCATGGAAAACAAGAAAGGCGCTCCTTATTATATTTCCACAGCTATTGCTTACACATCCGGCCGCCCACACATCGGCAACTCCTATGAAATAGTTCTTGCCGACGCTATCGCTCGTTTCAGACGCGAACAGGGCTACGATGTTTATTTCCAGACAGGTACTGACGAACATGGTCAGAAGATTCAGGAAAAGGCAGAGGCAAGAGGCATTACACCTCAGCAGTTCGTTGACGAAACTGCAGCTAAGATAAAGGCTAACTGGGATTGCCTCAACACATCTTACGACAAGTTCATCAGAACATCTGACCCAATGCACAAGGAAAAGGTTGCAAAGATCTTCAAGAAGCTCTATGACCAGGGCGACATCTACAAGAGCGAATACGAAGGCCTTTACTGCGTGCCTTGCGAAAGCTTCTTTACAGAATCCCAGCTCGTTGACGGCAAGTGCCCTGACTGCGGCGCTGAAGTTCGTCCGATGAAGGAAGCTGCATACTTCCTCAAGCTCTCCAACTACGCTAAGCGTCTTGAAGAACATATCGAAAACAACCCAGACTTCATTCAGCCTCCTGCAAGAAAGAATGAAATGCTCAACAACTTCATCCGCCCAGGTCTCACAGACCTCTGCGTTTCCAGAAGCTCTTTCTCCTGGGGTGTTCCTGTTGAGTTTGACCCGGGCAACGTAATCTATGTATGGATCGACGCTCTTTCCAACTATATCACATTCGCAGGTTACGACCCAGAAGGCAATCACGACGAACACTATAAGAAGTTCTGGCCTGCTGATGTACATCTCATCGGTAAGGACATTCTCCGTTTCCACACAATTTACTGGCCAATCATTCTTATGGCTATCGGTGAACCACTTCCTAAGCAGGTATTCGGTCATCCTTGGCTCCTTATGGGCGACGGCAAGATGAGTAAGAGTAAGGGCAACGTAATTTACGCAGAAGACCTTATCGAGCTTTTCGGCGTTGACGCTGTTCGTTACTACCTCCTCCACGAAATGCCTTTCGCACAGGACGGCACACTTACTTATGAGCTCCTTATGGAACGCATCAACTCCGACCTTGCTAATATCCTCGGCAACCTTGTAAACAGAACTATCGCTATGGTGCACAAGTACAACGGCGGCGTTATCTCCAAGGGCTTTGCTGACGGCGCTGTCGACCATGAGCTTATCAATCTTGCGCTCCAGACTCCTGACATCGTTGAAAAGAAGATGGACGAACTCCGCGTTGCTGACGCACTCGATGCTATCTGGGATCTTCTCAGACGCGCTAACAAGTACATCGACGAAACAACTCCATGGGCTCTTGCAAAGGACGAAGGCATGAAGTGGCGTCTTAACCGCGTACTCTATGTTCTCCTTGAAACAATCCGTTATGCTGCTGTTCTTCTCAAGCCATTCCTCCCAGAAACTGCTGAAAAGATTTTCGCACAGCTTAACACAGACATCAAGGATTTCGATTCTCTCAAGGAATTTGCTCAGCTTAAGGAAGGCGTTGAAGTAGGCAAGGCAGAGCCTCTCTTCGCTCGTATCGACATTCCAAAGAAGCTCGAAGAAATCGCAAAGAAGAATGAAGAAAATTAAGCTTTTTGATACACACACCCACCTGCACGACGAATGGTTTG
>SVKW01000014.1 GCA_015068285.1 Oscillospiraceae bacterium
AAGCTTCAAATCCTTGTAAAGGGCGAAGAACCTATACTTGAAAACTTCAATATAAAGGAGTAAATTATGACTCTGAACGAATATAAAATCATTGTTGAGCAGGAACTTGATAAGGTTTTTGCTGATAATACACTTGCGCAGAATGTTATTTTTGAAAGCTCAAGATACAGCCTTCTTGCAGGCGGAAAACGACTCAGAGCAGTTTTTTTGCTTGAATTCTGTCGTTTGTTCAGTGGATGCTTTGAAAAGGCAATTCCATTTGCAAAGGCTATTGAAATGATCCATGCATACTCGCTTATTCATGACGATCTGCCGTGTATGGACAATGATGATTTCAGAAGAGGCAAGCCGACAAATCATAAGGTATACGGCGAAGCTATGGCATTGCTTGCCGGTGATAATCTGCTCAATGGCGCTTATGAGATTATGCTTGAAGAAAGCATCAAAGGTCCGGAATATGCTAAGGCAGGCTTTGCAATGGCTCGTGCAGCAGGCGGATATGGCATGATTGGCGGTCAGGTGCTTGATATTAAAGAAGGTATTAAAACTGAGGATGAGCTCAGACTTATGGTTTCGCTTAAGACGGGCAGACTTTTTTATGCTGCATGTATGGCTGGTGCCATTCTTGGCGAGGCTGACGATGAACAGCTTAAAAAGGTTGAATGCTATGCTGAAAATCTCGGTCTGGCATTCCAGATTGCCGACGACATTCTCGATGTCACAGGTGATTTTGAAAAATTGGGTAAACCTATAAACAGCGATGAGGAAAATGAAAAGTACACATTTGTTTCGGTTTATGGTCTTGAAAAAGCAAGGGAAAGAGTAAATGAACTTACTGATATCGCTGTAAATGCAGTAGCTGATATAGAAGGCAGCGAGCTGATTATTGACATTGCCAATACTCTTCGCAACAGAGATAATTAGTGTTATAATATTTTAGCTATGTATTTTGTATAACAGCAATGCGATTATGTAGTTAATTTGGAATATATGTTTTATTATCTGAAAGGAATAAAATGATGGATTTGTCAAAGTACGGTGTGCTTGATAAAATAAACATGCCTGAGGATGTAAAAAAACTTAATAATAATGAACTTAAAGAGCTTTGCGGCGAAATAAGAAATTTTCTTATTGAAAATGTTTCAAAGACAGGTGGCCATCTTGCCGCTAATCTCGGCATAGTTGAAATAAGTGTTGCAGTTGCAAAACTGTTTGATATGCCGGCAGATAAGGTTGTCTATGATGTGGGACATCAGTGTTATGTCCATAAAATACTCACAGGAAGAAAAAATGATATGGCTCACATAAGAAGCATTAACGGAATAAGCGGTTTTCTGCGTCCGGAAGAAAGCGAATATGATACTGTTGTTTCGGGACATGCTTCAACGTCCATTTCATCCGGTATAGGCTTGCTCAGAGGCGAAACTCTTATGGGCAGACAGAATAAGGTCGTATGCATTATAGGCGACGGAGCTATGACAGGCGGTATGGCCTATGAGGCTCTTAATGATGCAGGACAGTCAAAAGAGCCGTTGATAGTCATTTATAACGATAACGAGATGTCGATAAGCAAAAATGTCGGAGCGCTTACAAGAAAGATGTCCCATCTGCGCCTGAAGCCCAGCTATTTTAAAATTAAAAAACGGTGTAAAGCTATTGCGTATAAGCTTCCTGCCGGTGAAAAAATCGTAGATGGGCTGAGAGCTGTTAAGGATAAATTCAAGCAGGTTGTGCTCAAGGAAAGTATTTTTGAAATACTCGGATTTGATTATCTCGGTCCGTGTGACGGCAACAATATTGAAACGGTAATAAATACGCTGAGTGAAGCTATCAGCAAAAATAAGCCTGTTGTTGTCCATTTCAAAACCCAGAAGGGAAAGGGGTATAAGCCTTCTGAGGAAAGACCGGAAAAATATCATGGGGTTTCGCCTTTTGATGTGGATACAGGTGAAGCACTTAAACATAAAAACCATAACTTTTCAACTGCTTTCGGCAATAGACTTTGCGAATTTGCAAGTAAAGACAAGCGTATATGCGCGGTTACTGCGGCAATGACTGAAGGTACAGGACTTGTAAGATTTGCAAAGGAGTATCCCGAAAGATGCTTTGATGTTGGTATAGCAGAGGAGCATGGCGTTACAATGTCGGCAGCGCTTGCAAAAACAGGGATGATACCATTCTTTGCTATCTATGCTACATTCCTTCAGAGAGGTTATGACCAGCTTATACACGATGTGTCAATAGATAAACTTCATGTGATATTTGGAGTTGACAGGGCAGGAATAACCGGTGAAGACGGTGAGACACATCATGGCACATTTGATATCCCACAGCTTATGACGATTCCGAATATGGAAATACTCTCTCCTTCGTCTTATGATGAGCTTGACGAGGCTATGAGGCTTGCGGCTTATCATTTTGAAGGCCCGGTAGCTGTGAGATATCCGAGAGGTGTTCAGAAAATTTATAAGGAAAATAATTTCTCGCTTGATCCGGCACTTGTGAGAGAGGGCGAAGATATTACCATTGTAACATATGGTATTATGATCAATGAGGCTATAAAAGCAAGTGAAATTTTGCGTGAAAAGTCAATAAATACAGATATTGTAAAGCTGAATCACCTTACGGGGGATTTTATGCCGGATATAATAAGATCACTTGAAAAAACAAAGAGACTCATCGTTCTCGAAGAGTGTTTTGAATCGGGCTGTATAGGAAACAGAATCCTTGCAGAGCTTTACAAGAAAAAAATCAATTTGGATTTTGTCCGTCTGCTCAATATAGGGGACGATTATGTAAAACATGGCAATGCAGAGCAGCTTTACAGAAAACTTTCGCTCGACGGTGAAAGTGTGGCTCGTATTGCAGAAAATGGGGTGCGAAATGGCTAAAAAAAGATTGGATGTATTGCTTATTGAAAAAGGACTTGAGTCTTCAAGGGAAAGAGCCAAGGCAATTATAATGAGCGGTATCGTTTACGTGAATAATCAGAAGGCTGATAAAGTCGGTCAGATGTGTGATGAAACTGATAATATTGAGGTAAGGGGAAGTACTTTACAGTATGTTAGCCGCGGCGGTTTGAAGATCGAAAAGGCTCTCAATTTCTTTGAGATTGACCCTAAAGATATGGTTGCTATGGACGTTGGCGCATCCACAGGCGGCTTCACCCATTGTATGCTTCTCAGAGGCGCTAAGAAAGTATATTCCGTAGATGTTGGCTATGGTCAGCTCGCGTGGGAGCTCAGAAATGATGAGCGCGTGGTTTGTATGGAAAGAACTAATATTCGCCATGTAAAACCGGAAGATATTGCAGACCAGCTTGACTTGGCGGTTATAGATGTATCTTTTATTTCTCTTAAGCTTGTGCTTCCTACCGTAAAGAATCTTCTCAAAGAGAATGGTCAGATAGCAACTCTTATCAAGCCACAGTTTGAAGCAGGACGTGAAAAGGTTGGCAAAAAGGGTGTTGTAAGAGAAAAGAGCACACATATTGAAGTAATCGAAAATGTTCTCAAAATTGCGGAAGAGCTTGGATTTAAGGTTCTTAATGTTACATTTTCTCCGATCAAAGGTCCGGAGGGGAATATTGAGTTTCTCGCCCATCTTACGCTTGACCACAGTATTGAAGCTAAGGAATACTCGATAGAAGCTATCGTAGATGAAGCTCACGAAGGAGATAAATAAAATGAAAACCGTTTATGTTATCCCTAATCTTCTGAAGAATCAAGCTCAGGAAGTTGCCGCAAGAGTGTGCAAATATCTTTTTGATAACGAGTATGATGTGCTGGTAGATGACGGTCTTAAAGCTGAGCTTGAAAACTATATCAGCAAATATGTAAAGTTTTGCAACGAAGATGAGGCCCTTGAAAAATGCGATTTTGTCATTGCTATCGGCGGCGACGGCACATTGCTTCATGCGGCACCTAAAACTGCAAAGCATAACAAGCCTGTTCTTGGCATAAACAACGGTAAACTCGGCTTTATGACCGATATTGATGCAAGCGAGCTGGATAAGCTTTCTGCAATTAAAGATGGTACATATAAAATCGAGGAAAGAATGCTGCTTGAAGCAAGTGTTATCGACAAAGATGGAAATGAAATTATAAAAGAAATCTTGCTGAATGATGTCGTTATTACCAAGGGTGCCTTTTCAAGACTGGTAGATGTAAAGATATCGGTAGATTCCATTCCGACAATGGAATTCAGAGGGGATGGCATTATTATATCAACGCCAACCGGCTCAACAGGTTATTCTCTTTCGGCGGGAGGACCAATTATTGAACCTAATGCCAAATGTATTGCTGTAACTCCGATATGTCCGCATGCACTTTCGATCAAATCCTTTGTACTTTCGTCAGACAGAACGGTTTGTATTGAACCGGGAACAGTAGCACAGGACAGATATATATCGATAGACGGAAATGACCATATCGAAGTAAAAGAAGGGGAAAAAATAGTTGTCAGACAGGCTGATGAGCTTTTGAAAATGATAAGGGTAACTGATCAGGGATTCTATGACAGAATCAATGGTAAACTTGTGAAAGAGGTACTTTAATGAAACGACACAGACAAAATCTAATCTGTCATCTTATTGAAGCGTATGAAATAAAGACACAGGAAGAGCTTACAGAAAAATTGAATGAATTGGGCATAAATACAACTCAGGCGACAGTTTCGAGAGACATCAAGGAGCTCAGCCTTGTAAAGATGCCTGCTCGTTCAGGCGACAGCAAGTATGCTTTGCCTGTTGCGACAGAAGATCTTGGATTTACACCTAAGCTCAGAATGATATTCAGAGAATGTGTGCGTAAGGTCGATATCGCTCAGAATATAGTGGTTATCAAGACTATAAACGGCATGGGCAATGCCGCAGCATACGGCCTTGATGCCATTAAAGATGATAATATTGTCGGTACAATTGCAGGCGACGATACAATTTTTGTTTTGTTGAGAAACACAGAAGTAGCAGTTGAGTTTAAGAATTTTATCGAGGAAGTATTGAAGTAAAATGCTGAGAAGCCTTTATATTGAAAATATTGCAATTATCGAAAAAGCCTCTTTGGATTTTGAAAGAGGCTTTACTGTGCTGTCCGGTGAGACCGGTGCAGGTAAGTCGATAATCATAGATGCGATAAACGGTATAATGGGTGGCAGAACAAGCAGAGAACTGATAAGAACAAATGCAAAAAAGGCTGTTGTAATAGCTGAATTTGAAGATATGTCACCTGATGTTATTCAGAAACTGAATGAGCATAGTATAGAATTATCAGATGGAAAACTTATAATTCAGCGCGATATGCTTGCAGATGGAAAAAATAACTGTAAAATCAACGGCAGACCGTGTACGACTCAGTCACTTAAGGATATTTCAAAATATCTTATCACAATTCATGGTCAGCATGACGGCGGCATGCTTCTCGATGAGGAAACCCATATAGATTATCTTGACAGTTTTGCGAGAAATACCGAAATATTCGATACCTATACAAAGGAATATGAGGAACTTTTACGACAAAACCGCAGAATAAAAGGTCTTTCCATGTCTATCAGGCAGCGTGAAGAACGAATTGAACGCCTGAACAAAGATATTGAATATCTTGAAAAGCTTGGTCCTAAAAAAGGTGAGTATGAGGATCTGACAAATCTGCGTAAGCTGATGATGGGGATCAGCTCTGTAAACGATGCTGTTGTATACCTTGAAAATTCTCTTGAAAATGACGATGGCGGTATAATGGCAATTCTTTATACAGCCCAGGAGAAGTTGAAAAAGGCAGAAAAATATAATGGTGATATAGCCAAGGCTATCGAAAAACTTACAGAGGCTATTTCTGCCCTTGAAGATGCAAGAGGTTACTCGGATGATGTTCGCAATGCGCTCGATTCCTATTCGATGTCTTATGAGGAAGTAGAAGAAAGGCTCGAATTATACGAAAAGGCAGCAAAGAAGTTTACAACATCTGAAACAGAGCTTTATCTTATAAAAGACAACCTGCAGAATGAACTTGAAAGCCTGATTTACGATTCAAATGAAGATATTGATGCGTTGAAAGAGAAATATGTACTGCAAAGGAATATAACTTTACAGGCTGCGCAGAATCTGCGTAAGAGCAGGGAAGACGCATCGAAAATATTAAAATCAACCATTGAAAACGAACTGGCGTATCTTGATATGCAGAATGCCCGCATTGAAGTTGAAATGCTCAACAGCGGTGAGGGCGAACAGATTAAGTTCACCAAGAAAGGTATCGATTCTGTGCGGTTCCTGCTGTCTGCAAATAAGGGTGAAGGTTTTAAAGCTCTGTCTAAAATTGCATCCGGCGGTGAACTTTCGAGAATTATGCTTGCCATTAAAAATGTCCTGTCGAAAAACGAACTTGTCGAAACTATGATTTTTGACGAAGTCGATACGGGCGTCAGCGGCAGGGCTGCAAATAAAGTCGGTGAAAAACTCTGGAATATCGCCAGAGAAAAGCAGGTACTTTGCATAACTCATTTGCCGCAGATAGCTGTTTTTGCTGATTCGCATTATATGGTAGCCAAGGAAACTGCAAACGATGTGACTTTGACCCATGCCGAAAAGCTCGGCAGTGAGGGCAAAATCAGGGAGATTGCACGCCTTACCGGAGGCAGAGATATTACGAATACGACCATGGAAAGCGCTAAGGAAATGATTGCGCTTGCGAATAGTTATAAAGACTTAAATTTGTGTTGACAAATGCGGAAAAGTGAAATATAATTATAATAGCGAAAATCGGTGAAGTGCAATAGTAAAGGAAAGTTTTCACCTGCAGAGAGGATATGGTTGGTGCAAATATCCGGGAAGACGCCTTGAATGTCAGCACAGAGATGCAAAGCAGAAAGTGTAACACAAGTAAGCTGCGCCGTGTTCTCACGTTACAGAGAAGAGATGTATTGGCATCTTGATGAGTGCGTCTGTTTAAGACGAACATGGGTGGTACCGTGGAGATTATTCTTCACCCCGTATGGTTTCATACGGGGTGTTTTTTATTTTTAAATCAGTAATCTATAGAGGCTGTAAAGCCGGAAAGGAAATATATATGAACAACGAATTGCCAAAGATCTATGACCCGAAAGCAAATGAAGGCAAGATCTATGAAAAATGGGAAAGTGAAGGCTGTTTCAACGCTGATGTTGACAGAAGCAAGAAGCCTTTCACTATTGTGATGCCTCCTCCAAATGTTACAGGTCAGCTTCACATGGGTCACGCTCTCGACGTGACACTCCAGGATACACTTACAAGAATGAAGAGAATGCAGGGCTACAATGCTCTCTGGCTTCCTGGCACAGACCATGCCGGTATCGCAACTCAGATCAAGGTTGAAGAAGCTCTCCGCGTAAACGAAGGCATTACAAGATATGACCTCGGCAGAGAAGCATTCCTTGAAAGAGTATGGGCATGGAAGGAACAGTACGGTTCCAGAATCCTCAATCAGCTTCGCCAGATGGGTGCATCTTGCGACTGGAGAAGACTTCGCTTCACAATGGACGAAGGCTGCTCCGATGCAGTTAAGGAAGTATTTGTAAATCTTTACAATAAGGGCCTTATTTACAGAGGCAGCCGTATTATCAACTGGTGCCCAAGCTGTACAACAGCTCTCTCTGATGCAGAAGTTGAATATGAAGAACAGGCAGGTCACCTCTGGTATATCAAGTATGCTATCGAAAATTCTGACGAAAGCATTATCATCGCTACAACAAGACCTGAAACAATGATGGGCGACAGCGGTATTGCCGTAAACCCTGAAGATGAACGATTCAAGCACCTCATTGGTAAGAATGCAATTCTTCCTCTTATGAATCGTCCTATTCCTATTTTTGCTGATGAATATGTTGAAAAGGACTTCGGTACAGGCTGTGTTAAGGTAACACCTTGCCATGACCCTAACGACTTCGATATGGCTATGCGTCACGGTCTTGAACATATTCTCGTATTTGACAATAATGCTAAGGTAAACGCTAACGGCGGCAAGTATGAAGGCCTTGACAGATTTGAAGCAAGAAAGGCAGTTCTCAAGGACCTTGAAGAACAGGGTCTTCTCGTAAAGATCGAAGATTACAGCCATAATGTTGGTACTTGCTATCGTTGCGGCACAACTGTTGAACCTATCACATCTGCTCAGTGGTTTGTTAAGATGGACGAGCTTGCAAAGCCAGCTATCGAATGCGTAAAGAACGGCGACACAGCTTTCGTTCCTGACAGATTCTCCAAGACATACCTCAATTGGATGGAAAATGTTCATGACTGGTGTATTTCCCGTCAGCTCTGGTGGGGTCACAGAATTCCGGCTTACTACTGCGATGAATGCGGCCACATGGAAGTTTCCAAGACAGATGTAACAGTATGTCCAAAGTGCGGCAGCACAAAGGTACATCAGGATGAAGACGTTCTCGATACATGGTTCAGCTCTGCTCTCTGGCCATTCTCCACACTCGGCTGGCCAAAGCAGACAGAAGAACTCGATTACTTCTATCCAACAAGCGTTCTCGTAACAGGTTACGATATCATCTTCTTCTGGGTAGCAAGAATGATCTTCTCCGGTCTTGAACATACAGGCAAGAAGCCATTTGACAAGGTATTTATCCACGGTCTCGTTCGTGACTCTCAGGGCAGAAAGATGTCCAAGTCTCTCGGCAATGGTATCGACCCACTTGAAATCATTGACAAGTACGGCGCAGACGCACTCAGATTTACACTTCTCACAGGTATCAGCCCTGGTAACGACAGCCGTTTCTATATGGAAAGAGCTGAAGCTAACAGAAACTTCTGCAACAAGATCTGGAATGCATCCCGCTTTGTTCAGATGAATCTTACAACAGATAAGCATACTCTCCCTGAAAAGCTTACAATGGCTGATAAGTGGATCCTTTCCAAGCTCAATACACTTGCTAAGGAAATTAACGACAACGGCGACCGTTATGAACTCGGTATTGCATCTGAAAAGCTTTACAGCTTCATCTGGGACAACTTCTGTGACTGGTACATCGAACTTTCCAAGACACGTCTTGCTGATAAGGAAAATGTAGAAGATAACGAAAATGCACAGAGAGTTATCGCTTATGTTCTCAGCAGAATGATGGAACTTCTCCATCCATTTATGCCATTCATCACAGAAACAATCTGGCAGGCAATGCCTCACGAAGGCTCTACAATCATGAAGGCTCAGTACCCAACATATAATGAGGCACTCAACTTCAAGGAAGAAGAAAATGAAATGGAACTCATTATGGACGCTATCAGAAGCATCAGAAACCGCAGAGCTGAAATGAACGTTCCACCATCAAAGAAGGCAAAAGTTATTATTGTAACTAACAACAAAAAGGTATATAATGAAGGTGAGATCTTCTTTAAGAAGCTTGCTTCCGCATCTGAAGTAGAAATCACAGACATCCAGCCATCAGATATTTCAGGAATGGCGATGGCTGCTACAGAAAATGCACAGATCTTTATGCCTATGAATGAGCTTGTTGACAAGGAAAAGGAACTTGCTCGTCTTACAAAGGAAATGAAGAATGCAACAGATAACATCAGCCGTATTGAAGCTAAGCTCAATAACCCTGGCTTTGTTTCAAAGGCACCAGAGCATGTTATCAACGGCGAAAAGGAAAAGCTCAACGCTTATAAGGAGACTCTCAAAAACATCGAAAAAAGCATTGCAAGTCTTGGATAAGACGCAAGGAGGGTTATAATGAATTACGAGCAAACATTGGACTTTATCCATTCAAGAACAAGATACGGCTCACGTCTCGGTCTTTTCAGAATGGAAAGAGTTCTTGAGCTTATGGGAAATCCGCATAAGGAGCTTAAGTTTATCCATATTGCCGGCACAAACGGCAAGGGAAGTACAACAGCTATGACTGCGGAAATCCTCAAAACACAAGGCTACAAGGTTGGTATGTATATTTCGCCTTATGTAGTCGACTTCCGCGAGAGAATGCAGATCAACAACCAGCTCATTCCTAAGGAAAGACTGGCTGAAACTCTTACAAAGATCATGCCTTATCTTGAAATTCTCGATCAGGAAGAAACACCTATCACAGAATTTGAATTGGACACAGTTCTCGCTATTCAGTATTTCTACGATGAAAAGTGTGACTTTGTCGTATTCGAAGTAGGTCTCGGCGGCAGATTTGACGCTACAAATATCATCGACGCACCTGTAGTTGCTTCTATCGGCAAAATCGCATACGATCATGTTGATATTCTTGGCGATACTATCAAGAAGATCGCATTTGAAAAGTGCGGTATTATCAAAAAAGGCTGCCGCGTTGTATCATATCCTCTCCAGGAAAATGATGCAAAGTGGATGATCGAAGATACATGTAAGATGCTTCATATCAAGGGCAATTTCGGCGACCTGACACAGCTTGAAAATGTATCATGGAACGACAACGGCGCCAAGTACACATACAAGGGTGAAGATTATGAAATCGGTCTTGTAGGTGAACATCAGATTTATAACTCCATCACAGTTCTTTCTATCATTGAAGAAATGAGAGCAGCCGGTGTTGAAATTTCTCAGGAGAGCGTTGTAAAAGGTCTCAAGAATGCACGCTTCGGCGGCAGACTTGAAGAAGTATGCAAGAATCCATCCTGCATTATTGACGGCGCACATAATCCTGACGGCGTTGAAGTGCTTTGCAAGACTATTGACAAGGTATATAAGCCTAAGAAGATTATCACTGTAATGGGTATGCTTGGCGACAAGGATTTCAAAAACTGCGTAAAGGAAGTTGCGGGCAGAAGTGACGTCTACGTCATTACTGTGCCTGACAACCCAAGAGCGGCAACTCCTGAAGCGATTTATGAAATTGCAAAGGATCACTGTAAGGAAATCTATATCAAGGAAGTCCCTTACGAAGCTGCAAAGTTTGCAAAGTCTATTGCAGGCAAGGATGATATTGTTATTGCTTGCGGCTCACTCTATATGATAGGTGAAGCAAAGAAGGCTTTTGAAGAAAACTAAATCTGACAATTTTCACAGAGAAAATATTGTAAAATATCCCTATACTTTAACGGTATAGGGATATTTTTTTATTCTTGAGGTGAAAAATGAAAATAAAAAGTGAAATAAGAGGGAGCATTCTGACGATTTGCCTGACAGGTGAGCTGGGGCATCACGAAGCTATTGAAGCAATATCACAGATAAAAGATGAATTATCAGACGGGAAATATCTGCAGGCTGTACTTGATTTGACGGGATTGTCATTTATGGATTCATCGGGTATAGCTGTTGTGATGAAAGCCTATAAAAGTGCCCAGAATGCCGATATAAAGCTTGCTGTAAAGGTTGAAAACGGTCATAAGAAACGCATACTGTTAGCGGCAGGACTGAATAAAATTATAGATTTTATATGAGGGAATAAATATGAAAAATGTAGTCAATGAAGTTACGATAAAACTTTTGGGAAAATCCTGTAATGAAAGCTTTGCAAGAAGTGCCGTATCGTTTTTTATAATGCAGCTTGATCCTAATATTGATGAACTGAATGACATCAAAACGGCGGTATCGGAAGCTGTTACAAATTCCATTGTTCACGGTTACAGAAATACTTTAGGCATTATAACGATGAATATAAAAATAACTGACGATAATTGCGTACATATTATAATAAGAGATAAGGGCTGTGGTATTGAAAATATTTCAAAAGCCCGCGAGCCTATGTTTACGACTGGGGACAGCGACAGAAGCGGCATGGGCTTTACTATTATGGAAAGTTTTATGGATAAGCTGTCTGTATCGTCAAAACCGGGTAAAGGCACGGTTGTTAAAATGGTGAAAAAGATAACCGTCAAAAAAGAGTCCTGATATGAAAGAGCTTATTATAAGGGCGCAGGGCGGAGATAAGCTGGCTTTTGAAGAAATCATAGCCAGAAATGAAAAGCTTGTCTGGAGCATAGTCCATCGCTTCAAGGGAAGAGGCGCTGATTTGCAGGATCTTTTTCAAATAGGTGCAATGGGGCTTATAAAAGCCGTTCATGGATATGATACCGTATATGAGACGGAGTTTTCCACTTATGCTGTGCCGAAAATCATGGGTGAAATCAAAAGATTTTTTCGTGATGACGGAATGATAAAGGTCAGTCGTGATATCAAGGCAAAGGCCGCGATAATTAATAATATAATTGCAAGGCTTGAACAGGAAAAGGATGAGGTGAGAATAAGTGATATAGTATCCGAAACTGGAATGGACGAAGAGGAAATCGCATATATCCGATCTGCAACTGACTATACTTTTTCGCTTGATGCGCCGATAAATGATGATGGGCTTATGCTTAAGGACAGCGTTGGAACGGATGATGGAGAAGAGAAGCTTATAGAAAAGCTATCGCTGAAAAATGCTTTGGAAAAACTGCCTCCCAAGGAGAAAAAGGTGATTATTCTCAGATTTTTCAGAGATATGACACAGCAAAAAACAGCGGAGGCTCTCGGTATGTCACAGGTTCAGGTTTCGCGTACGGAAAAGAGAGCCATAGAGCTTATGAGGAAAACTGTATTGTGAATACATTATTATAAAAATAACTGAAAAAGTGAAATAATTTTCTATATTCATTTTTAAAAGATTATATGTTATACTATTTTTAGAAAAAAATTAATTTCTGGAGGTAATTATGGATATCAAGAAAATTATCAGCGATTATATCGATCAGAACAGCGAAAGACTTACATCTATGTCCGATGACATCTGGGGTTATGCAGAAGTCGGTATGAGAGAATGGAAGTCCTCTGAAAGACTTATTGAAGAACTCAAGAAGGAAGGCTTTGATGTTGAAGTTGGCGTAGCAGATATGCCTACAGCATTTATCGGCACATTTGGTAGCGGCAAGCCAGTTATCAGCTTCCTCGGTGAATTTGACGCGCTTCCGGGCGTTAGCCAGAAGGAAGGCTGCAATGTCAAGACTCAGGAAGATCCACAGAGTTATGGTCACGGCTGCGGCCACCATCTCCTCGGCGTTGGCGCAATGGGTGCAGCTTTTGCTCTTAAGAAATATTTTGAAGAAAACAACGTTCCTGGCACAGTAAAGTATTTCGGTTGCCCGGGTGAAGAAAACGGCTCCGGTAAGGTATTCCTTGCTCGTACAGGCAGATTTGATGATACAGATATGTGCTTTACATGGCATCCGGGCGCAACAAATGACGTATGGACAAACGGCAGCCTTGCAAACTACAGCATCTACTTTAAGTTTACAGGTAAGACAGCTCACGCTGCAGGTGCACCACACATGGGACGTTCTGCACTCGATGCTTGCGAACTTATGAATGTCGGCGTTAACTATCTTCGTGAACACGTTATTCCGGAAGCACGTATGCACTACGCTTACAGAGATGTCGGCGGTATCGCTCCAAACGTTGTTCAGGACCATGCCTGCGTACATTATTATGTTAGAGCTCCAAAGGTTGCTCTCCTTATGCCTATCGTTGAACGTGTTAAGGACATCGCACGCGGTGCTGCTCTCATGACAGGTACAACTGTTGAAATGCAGACAATCAAGGCGGTTTCTGACTATGTTGCAAATATCGAGGCTACAAAGATTCTCCAGAAGGCTATGGAAGATATCGGTGCTCCACAGTTTGACGAAGAAGACTACAAAACAGCTAATTATTTTGCAGAAGCTCTCACACAGGATGATAAGGAAAATGCTATGAGAGGATATAAGCGTTCTCATCCGGATTCCCCAATCCCAGAAGGTCCTCTTCATAACTTCATCACACCATTTAATATCAATATGACTCCAGGCTCCGGTACAACAGACGTTGGCGATGCTTCTTACTGCACACCTACAGCTCAGTGCCACATGGCAACTCAGGTAATGGGTACACCGGGTCATAACTGGCTCCTCACAGGTCAGGGCAAGACAAGCTACGCTCACAAGTCTATGCTCACAGTTGCTAAGGCTATGGCTCTTGCGGGCGCTTATGCTGCACATGATCCTGAAGCTATCAAGAGAGCAAGAGAAGAATTCCTCACAGTTAACGGCGGCAAGTATGAATGTCCATTGCCAATGGATGTTCCACCACTCAAGTAGGAGATAGTGTAATGGATAAGAGAAATTTTGTTTGCGATTACATAGAAAACAACAGAAATATCTTCATTGATGCTGCAAATGCTGTATGGGGCTTTGCAGAAGCTGGTATGAAGGAATATAAGTCCGCTGAATATCTTGTAAAGGTATGTAAGGACAATGGCTTCAAGGTTACAGAAGGTGTTGCTGAAATCCCAACAGCATTTGTTGCTGAGTGGGGTGAAGGTCATCCTATCATCGGTTTCCTTGCTGAATATGATGCGCTTCCTGGTCTTTCTCAGGAAGGCTGCTGTAATGTGCATAAGCCACTTGATGAAGCTAATACAGCTTACGGTCACGGCTGTGGTCATCATCTTCTTGGCGCAGGTGCAATGGCAGGCGCATTCGGTCTCAAGGAATATCTTGAAAAGAACAATATCAAGGGTACAGTAAGATATTACGGTTGTCCTGGTGAAGAATATGGCTCAGGTAAGGCATTTATGGCTCGCGCAGGTCTTTTTGATGATGTTGATGCCTGCTTTACATGGCATCCTGGCGACAGAAATGAAATCGTAACAGGCGGCAGCCTTGCTTGCTACAGTATTTTCTTCAAATTTACAGGTAAGACAGCTCATGCCGCAGGCGCACCACATATGGGTCGCTCTGCCCTCGACGCTTGTGAGCTTATGAATGTCGGCGTAAACTATCTCCGTGAACACGTTATCCCGGAAGCACGTATGCACTATGCGTATACAGATGTTGGTGGTATCGCTCCTAATGTGGTACAGGACCACGCAGGTCTCCATTACTTTGTAAGAGCTCCAAGAGTTGCAGATATGATGGCTATTCTTGAAAGAATTAAGGATATTGCGAAGGGCGCAGCTCTTATGACAGGTACATCTGTTCAGGATATCACTCACGAGGCGCTTTCTGACTTCGTTCCGAATGATACACTCAATGTTATGGCGCATAAGGCTCTTACAGAAGTAGGACTTTATGACCTTGATGATGCTGATCTTGAAATGGCGAAGAGCTTCAGAGAAGCTGTCACAGATGAAGAAGTTGCAAACTCTGTAAGAGAGTTCAAGACAACATACGGCATAGACCTTTCGGGCAATCTTTTCAACAGACAGATTTCTCCGCTGAAAAATATTGAACTTGCCTCCAAGGGCTCAACAGACGTAGGTGACACAAGCTACTGTACACCAACTGTTCAGTTCCATGTTGCAACTCAGATCATCGGCACACCGGGTCATTCGTGGAAGATCACAGGTCAGGGCACAACAAGCTATGCTCACAAGGGTATGCTTACAGCCGGTAAGGCAATGGCTCTCGCTGGCATCTATGCTCTTGAAGATCCTGAACTCTGCAAGAAGGCAAGAATTGAGCTTGATTCCAAGACAAACGGCGGCTACAAGTGCCCGATGCCTGCAGATCTCAAGCCAACACTTTAATATAATCAAGGAGGACAGACAATGAACGATATCATTAAAGCTATAATCGAAAGAAGAAGCTGCAAGAATTATAAGCCTGACGCAGTGCCGCAGGAAATCATTGAACAGATCATCGAAGCAGGTCTGTTCGCGGCAAGCGGTATGGGCAAGCAGAGCCCTGTAATTCTCGCTGTGTCTGATAAAGAGACACGCGATAAAATTGCTGCTATAAATACAAAATACCATCCTGCACATCCTGCAGACCCATTCTATGGTGCTCCTGTGGTGCTCGTTGCTCTTGCTCCAAAGGATGCAGGCACTGGTGTTTATGACGGCAGTCTTGTAATCGGCAACATGATGCTCGCTGCACATTCTCTCGAAATCGGCTCCTGCTGGATTCACAGAGCAAAGGAAACATTCGATGACGAAGAAGGTAAGGAAATTCTCAAGAAGGCTGGCCTTGAAGGCGAATATGTCGGCATAGGCAACTGTATCGTCGGTTATTCTGCTGTTCCAAATCCACCTGTTATTCCAAGAAAGGAAAACAGAGTATACAGAGTTTACTAATTCCATAATAAAAACACCTCATCGGTTTGATGAGGTGTTTTATGTTTATAATATTATTATTTAGAGAAGATCGGCAACTTTGTAAATGTCGCCTGCGCCCATTGTAAGAACAATGTCGCCTTCACGTGCTGTATCCTTGATGAAATCTGCAATTTCAATAAAAGTCTTGAAGAAGTGTGCATTCGGAATCTTTTCGGCAAGCTGAGCAGAAGATGTGTTGTTTATGTTTATTTCGCGAGCTGCAAAAATTTCGGCAAGTACAACAATATCAGCAAGGGAGAGAGCTTCAACAAATTCGTCAAACAAAGCTTCAGTTCTTGTGTATGTATGCGGCTGGAAAATACAGATTGTTCTTTTGCCCATTGCGTCTGCCGCTCTGAGAGCAGAAATAATTTCATTTGGATGGTGGGCATAGTCGTCAAATACGCGGGCACCGTTGCAGGTCGTTTTATATTCAAGACGTCTGCCAACACCTGTGTAGCTCTGAATACCCTTTTTGAAGGATTCTCCGTCAACACCAAGATGAATTGCGACTGCAGCACTTGCAAGAGCATTGAAAACGTTGAATTTGCCTGGAACAGAAAGCTTTACATCACAGTAATGGTTGCCTTTATGATAAATTGAGAAGCCAAAGAAACCATTGCTCTCTTTCACATAATCAGCGTATACATCTGCATCGTGTGAAAGACCGAATGTAATAATATTTCTGTCGACATTTTCAAGAACTGTTCTTGTGTTTGCATCGTCAATATTTGCAACAACAACGCCGCTGTCCTTTGGAACCTGATTTGCAAAATGAGTAAAGGATTCAATAATATCATCAAGACCTGAGAAGAAGTCGAGATGGTCGATGTCAACATTGAGAATAACTGCGACAGTAGGGGAGAACTTGTGATAGGAGTTCTTGTATTCGCACGATTCGGCGACGAAAAGATCATGACTGCCGATTCGCATACTGCCGCCGATGGAAGCGAGCTCACCGCCTACCATGATGGTAGGGTCAAGGTCAGCCTTGAGTGCAAATGTGGAAATCATGGATGTAGTTGAGGTTTTGCCATGTGTACCTGCAACACAGACAACATCCTTATAGTCATTCATAAGAACGCCCCATGCATCAGCTCTTTCGATAAGCGGAAGATTGTTTTCGAAACAATGCTGAACTTCACAGTTGCTGTCAGGAATAGCTGCTGTGCGGATTACAAAATCAACGCCTTCCATGTTTTTTGCATCATGACCGACGAATGTTTTGATGCCTTTGCTTTCAAGCATTGCAAGGGCAGGGGAATCGTTTCTGTCAGAGCCTTTGACATTACAGCCAAGGTCTTTCAGAACAATGGCAAGTGAACGCATAGAGATGCCGCCAATGCCGATAAGATATACATTAAGCTTATTATTTATAACATCACGCAAGGTAATATTCATTATTATCCTCCAAGAAAATCTGGTTTTGTATGCTTTATACCTCTATTATAATATATAATTATGAAAAGATAAAGCATAATATTTGTATAAATAAGAAAATTTTAAATAAATCTCAAAAAATGTGGCACAATTAGTGGACAAAACCTACTTTTTGTGATACATTATAATGTAGTACTTATAGTATACTATAAGTCTGCGAAAAATGCAAATAGGTATTTACACTATTTCATTGCAAGTATTATACAATATTTTTAAATAGAAAGAAGGCGAAGAAAATGGTTCATGTAACCGTAAAGGAACTTACACTTAACGGTAGTGAGTTCATTGGCAAGGAAGTCCTTATCAAGGGTTGGGTCAGAACTACCCGTGACGTTAAGGCATGTGTTTTTGTAGAAGTAAACGATGGTTCGATCATCAAGAATGTTCAGGTGGTCGCCAATAATGATACAGATGTATATAATGTTGCAAATAACCTCAATCTTGGCTCTGCTATCATCGTAAAGGGTGTAGTTGCTCAGTCTCCTAACGGTAAGCAGAATGAAGTCGTTGCAAGCGAAATCATTCTTGAAGGTGACTGTCCTTCCGACTATCCACTTCAGAAGAAGCGCCACAGCGTGGAATATCTCCGCACTATCGGCCATCTCAGACCAAGAACAAATCTCTTCAGCGCAGCTTTCAGAATCCGTTCTGTAGCAGCTTTTGCTCTCCATAAGTTCTTCAACGAAAGAGGCTTCATCTACTGTAACTCCCCAATCATCACAACAAGTGACGCAGAGGGTGCAGGCGCAATGTTCCAGGCAACAACACTTCCTATGAACAATGTTCCAAAGACAGAACAGGGCGATGTAAACTATAAGGAAGACTTCTTCGGAAAGGCTTCTTATCTTACAGTTTCCGGTCAGCTCGAAGCTGAAATCTTTGCTCAGGCATTTGCAAAGACATATACATTCGGTCCTACATTCCGTGCTGAAAACTCCAACACTTCCAGACATGCTGCTGAATTCTGGATGGTAGAACCGGAAATCGCATTTGCTGACCTTACAGATGATATGGACCTGATGGAAGAAATGATCAAGGAATGCGTAAAGTACGTTCTTGAACAGTGCCGTCCTGAACTCGAATTCCTCAACAACTTCGTTGAAAAGGGTCTTATTGACAGACTTACTGCAGTTGCAGAAGGCGATACATTCGTAAGACTCACATATACAGAAGCTATTGACATCCTTACAGCTGTCAAGGACAGATTTGAAAACAAGGACATCTACTGGGGTTGTGACCTTCAGAGTGAGCATGAAAGATATCTCACAGAACAGCACTTCAAGAAGCCTGTTTTCCTTATCAACTATCCAAAGGAAATCAAGTCTTTCTATATGCGTCTTAACGACGACGGCAAGACTGTTGCGGCTTGTGATATGCTTGTTCCTGGTATCGGCGAACTTATCGGCGGCAGCCAGAGAGAAGAAAGAGAAGATGTTCTCAGAGCTCGTATGCGTGAACTCGGCCTTAAGGAAGAAAGCTACTGGTGGTATCTTGAACTCCGCAAGTACGGTTCTACAAAGCACTCCGGCTTCGGCATTGGCTTTGAACGCTTCATTATGTACCTCACAGGTATTTCCAACATCAGAGACGTTCTTCCATTCCCAAGAACAGTTGGTACAGCTGATATCTAAAAGCTAAATTAAAGGAAAAAAGGTATAATGGGTTATATTATTGGAATAGATGTCGGAGGCAGCACTACGAAAATCGTAGGTATCCGTGATGGCGAGATCACAAGCATGATAAATGTCAAGGCTGACGATCCTGTCACTTCGGCATACGGCGCATTCGGCAAATTCCTCAATGAAAACGATCTTAAGATCGAAGATATTGACAAAGTAATGTTTACAGGCGTAGGCTCGTCTTTTCTTAAAGATGAGCTCTACGGCATCAAATGTGAAAAAGTCGATGAGTTTCTTGCAATAGGTCTTGGCGGAAAATATCTTTCCGGCCTTGATAAAGCGCTTATCGTAAGCATGGGTACAGGTACAGCTTATATCAGTGTTGTCGGTGATAAGATAATGCACGAAGGCGGCACAGGTGTGGGCGGCGGTACGCTTCTTGGCCTTGCCAATAAAATGATAGGCGTTCGCACATTTGACAATATTATTGAGCTGGCAGAGAAGGGTGATATCAAAAATGTCAACCTTACTATCGGCGATATTTCAAAGAATAAGATTTCAAATATGCAGGGCGATATCACAGCATCCAACTTTGGTAAAATTTCCGATGTGGCAACACATGAAGACCTTGCGCTCGGTATAGCAACTCTTGTTTTTGAAGCCATCGGTATGTGTGCCGTTTTTGCATCGAGAGAAAAGGGCCTCAAGAATGTCGTTCTGACAGGTAATCTTTCCAAGAATCATATCGGCAGAAAAACATTTGATATGCTTGAAAGCATTCACGATGTCAAGTTTACAATTCCGGAAAAATCCGATTATGCGACAGCAATCGGTGCAGCTTTGGCTGCAAAATAATGATTATCCCGGCGGAATGCCGGAAATATAAATGATAATAATTTTTAAAGGGAGATAAGAAAAATGAACTACTTAACAGCAAGTAAAGAACAGCTTATCGCTGAACGTGAAGCTCTTATGGCTAAGTACAACGAATTTAAGGCTAAGGGTCTTAAGCTCGATATGTCCCGTGGTAAGCCAAGTGCTGCACAGCTTGATGAGTCCGAAGGTTTGCTCACAGTTCTCTCCAAGAACGAAGATACAATCGTAGACGGTCTTGACACAAGAAACTATGGTATTCTTGACGGTATCGTTCCAGCTCGCAAGCTCTTTGCTGAACTTTTGGAAGTACCATTTGAAAACGTAATCGTTGGCGGTAACTCTTCTCTTACTTTCATGTACGACACAATCATGCGTCTCTGCATGTTCGGTGCTGCAGGCGTTAACGAACCATGGTTCGACTGCAAGGACAGAAAGTTCCTCTGCCCAGTTCCAGGTTATGACAGACACTTCACAATTACAGAACAGTTCGGCTTCGAAATGATCAACATCCCAATGGACGAAAACGGCCCAGATATGGATATGGTTGAAAAGCTCGTTGCTGAAGACGCTTCCATCAAGGGTATCTGGTGTGTTCCTAAGTACACAAATCCAGAAGGCGTTGTATACTCTGATGAAGTTGTTCACCGTCTTGCTAACCTCAAGCCAGCAGCTAAGGACTTCCGCATTATGTGGGATAACGCTTACTGCGTACATACAATTTCTCAGGATGACAAGCTTACTAACATCTTCACAGAATGTAAGGCAGCAGGCAACGAAGATATGTTCTTCGAATACACATCTACATCCAAGATCACATACCCAGGTGCTGGCGTTTGCGCATTCGTAGCATCCGATGCTAACATTGCTTGGACAAAGAAGCTCATGAATGCTCAGGCTATTTCTGCTGACAAGGTTAACCAGCTCCGTCATGTTAAGTTCTTCAAGAACGCACAGGGCATTCTTGACCACATGAAGAAGCACGCTGCTATCCTCAAGCCAAAGTTTGACATGGTTCTCAGCAAGCTTGATACATACATCAAGGATGCAGGCGTTGGCCAGTGGAAGGTTCCAAATGGCGGTTACTTTGTAGCATACGCAGCATACCCAGGCACAGCTAAGGCTATCTTTGCTATGTGTAAGGAAGCAGGCCTCGTTATCACAAACGCAGGTGCTGTATATCCATACGGCAAGGACCCACAGGACAGCATTCTCAGAATCGCTCCATCTCTTCCTCCGGTTTCCGAACTCGAAGTAGCTATGGATCTCTTCTGCACATGTGCTCTTATCACAGCTATCGATAAGATTCTCGAAACAAAGTAAGATTCTTAAAATAAGCTGAAAAACATAAGCCGTATTGAAAAATACGGCTTATGTTAATCTAAGGAGGAAAGTAATATAATGAATAAAAGCATATTGTCATTTACGGCAGTGCTTCTCATCATCGCTTTGCTGGGCGTTATTTGCTTTACAGGCGTTGATTTTGGATTTTTTGCAATTCCGCCGATTACAGACACGGATGAAGGCGTGCGTCTCGGACTTGATCTTGTAGGCGGTTCTATCATCACTTATGAAGCAATGATAGAAGAGGAAATGGACGCTGATACACTTGACGCAAATATGAATGCTGTTGAAAGTATGCTTCGCAGCCGTCTTGACCAGCTTGAACTTTTTGAAGCTACAATTTATCGCGCAGGTGATAAGAGAATTACAGTTGAAATCCCATCTATTACAAACCCTGAAGAAGCTGTTCAGAAGCTCGGCTCTACAGCAAAGCTTCAGTTCCTTGATGCTGATGGAAACCTTGTTATAGAAGGCAAGGAAGTTGAGAAGAGTGAAGCTCTCAATGGTGCTGTCGACCAGACAGGTATTCTTCAGAATTATGTAAAACTCACACTTAACAGTGAAGCGGCTTCCAAGTTTACAGAAGCTACAAAAATTGCGGCAAATGCTGCAGAAGGCAAAAATTATATTGACATCCAGCTCGACGGAGAAACAATCAGTATGCCTCATGTCGGTTCTGAATATAAAAATACAGGTGTATCAGGCGGTACAGTTATTATTACAGGCGGCTTTACTCCTGAAGATGCAAACTGGCTTGCGAATGTAATCGCAGCAGGTCAGCTCCCGTTTGAACTTGAGGAAGTTGAGCTTCGTTCTGTCGGCGCACAGCTTGGTATGAGAGCTCTTGAAACAAGCATTCAGGCAGGGCTCATTGGCGTATTGCTCGTTATGGTATTTATGATTATCGTATATCGTCTGCCAGGTGTTGTTGCAAGTATTTCGCTTACATTCTATACAGTTATTGTTTTGATATGCCTTTCTGCACTTAAGGTTAATCTTTCGCTCCCGGGTATTGCCGGTATCATTCTTTCTATCGGTATGGCAGTTGATGCTAATGTTGTCATCTTTGAAAGAATTAAGGAGGAGCTTAAGATTGGTAAAACAATCAAGGCATCTATCGACTCAGGCTTTGACAGAGCATTCGGTGCAATTCTTGACTCCAATGTCACAACTATGATAGCTGCTGTTGTGCTTTATTTCTTCGGCACAGGTACTATCAAGGGATTTGCGCTCACACTCGGACTTGGTATTGTTGTGTCTATGTTTACAGCTCTTACAGTCACACACTTCCTGCTTAACAGAATGGTTGACTTCAAGCTTAACAATCTCAAGTTCTACGGTGTTTCCGATAAGGAGGTGGCATAATGAAACAGTTTAATATCGTAAAGAATTTTAAGATTTATGCCGTTATCTCCATTGTACTTGTTGCTGCAGGTTTTGTTGCGCTTGTTGCAGCTCCTTTCGGTATCAATATGTTCAATCTTGATATCGACTTTGCCGGTGGTACAACAATGTACTACAATATGGGACAGAAAGTGACAGCGGATGTTATCAAGGGTATCGAAGAAGCGTTTACGGAGAGCACAGGCGGCAAGGTGTCTGCTGTACAGTCTACAGGTGACGGCAATGAAGTCATGGTAAAGACTGTAAGCATCGATACTGAAAAGCGTGAAGCCTTTACAGTAGCTCTTAAGGAAAAGTTCGGTATCACAGATGCAGATGTGCTTAATGTTGAAGATGTAAGTGCGGCAGTGGGCAAGGATCTCAGAACTTCTGCGTTCAAGTCTGCAGGTATCGCTATTGCTCTTATGCTTGTTTATATCACAGTAAGATTTGACTTTGTTTCCGGTCTTTCGGCTGTTATCTGCCTTGTTCATGACGTTCTTGTTATGATCAGCCTTTATGTTATCTTCAGGCTTCCGCTTAACCTCAATTTCATTGCGGCAGCTCTCATTATTTTCGGTTATTCCATCAATGCAAGTATCATTACATTCGATAGAATCCGCGAAAATATGAAGACAAGTAAAAGGGAAGATATTGATGAAATTGTAAACTTGTCTGTTAACCAGACTATGAAAAGAAATATCAACACAACGCTTACAACACTTTTCACAATCGTGCTCGTTTATATTCTTGGTGTTCAGTCGCTTAAGAATTTCTCGCTTCCGATTATTGTTGGTGTTGTCAGCGGTGCATATTCATCTATCTTCATTGCCGGTCCGCTTTGGGCAAAGCTTAAAAAGCTTACAACTAAATCTTAATTTATTGCATTAAAAAAGCTCCCTGAAAAGGGAGCTTTTGCTTTATTCAACTATTTCGCCTATAAGTGTATCGTCGTTTAATTCTTTGATAAGAACATTGCAAACTACATTTTGGAGATTTTCTCCCTCGACGAAAACGTTATAATATTCCTTGGAATGGCCGATAAAGCCGTTGCCTTCCTGCTGTTCAAAAAGAACAGATACAGTTTTGCCTATCTGACTTTCAAGGTATTCCTTTTCAAGCTTGGAACATACCTCGGCAGCCTTTTGTGCACGCTGGGTTTTGACTGCTTTAAGAATCTGACCTGACATTGTAGCGGCCTTGGTGCCCTTGCGCTTTGAGTATGGGAAAATATGAACCTGATTGAGGCGACATTTCTCGACAAAAGCAAGGCTTTCATTAAAATCTGCATTTGTTTCACCAGGAAAACCAACAATAAGATCTGTAGTTATAGAGCAATTATCAAAGGCTTCACGGAGAAGGACGACAGATTCATAATATCTTTCACTGAGATATTTTCTGTTCATCGCTTTAAGTGTTTTATCGCAGCCGCTTTGCAGGGACAGATGGAAGTGAGGACATAAATTATCAAGATTTTTGATTTCGTCAACGAATTCCTTTGTAATAGTTCTCGGCTCAAGAGATCCGAGACGAACACGAACTTCAGGAACAGCAAGACAAATTGATTTGATAAGTGAAGCAAGCGATGGCTTGTCGGGAAAATCAATACCATAGGAGCTGATTTCAATACCTGTGATTACAAGTTCCTTGTAGCCTTTGTTCTTAATCTTAATAGCATCAGCCACAGCATCTTCGAGAGGGAGGGAGCGGCAGGCGCCTCTCGCATAAGGAATCTTGCAGTAAGAGCAGAAGTTCTGACATCCGTCCTGAACTTTGAGAAGAGCTCTTGTTCTGCCTACAAGACCGCCGGCAGGCAGATGTTCAAAAATAACTCTGCCCTTGATAGGAGCAAGCTCATTCTGAACCTTTTTGCCTTCGAGAGCTTCGTTTACAAGTTTTACGATATCACCTTTCTGGTGGCTGCCTACAACGATGTCGGCTCCGCAAAGCTCCTTGACTTCATCGGGTTCAACCTGTGCATAGCAGCCGCATACAACGAGAATCGAATTTGGATTTTTCTGCTTTGCACGGCGAGCAGCGTTGCGGGACTTTTTATCGCTCATAGCTGTAACTGTACAAGTGTTAATTATATATACATCGGAATATTCAGAAAAATCAGCAAGTTCAAAGCCATTCTGCACGAAAAGTGTTTCAAGGGCCTGAGTTTCATACTGATTGACTTTACATCCCAATGTGTAAAATGCAACTTTCATAATTCACCTCAAATTAGTAGTTAATATATTTTATCATATTTCTTGTAATAAATAAAGAGGTTACTTAATAATATGTAAAAAAAGACAGGAGGCTGGTATGAGAAAATTCATATGTCTTATGTTGGGATTTGTTTTGCTTACATCCAACATATATGCAATAGAGGGTATAAAAGCAAAATCTGCAATTCTGATGGCAGAAAATGGAGAGGTGCTGTGGGAAAATAATGCAGATGAGAGGCTTGAGCCTGCGAGCGTTACTAAAATAATGACACTTGTTCTTGTGGCGGAGGCTGTTGAAAAAGGGCAGATTGCGTTGGACGATGTTGTTACTGTCAGCAAGTATGCGGCGTCTATGGGCGGCAGTCAGATATGGCTTGAAGAAGGAGAAAAAATGTCTGTACAGGATTTGCTTAAG
>SVKW01000154.1 GCA_015068285.1 Oscillospiraceae bacterium
CGCTCCAAAGGTTGATTATGCCTTTAGTTTTCCACAATTGCATTGGATTTAATCACAGAAAATATTTTTCTGTACGATACATATTATGCGGAAAATGCGCATAGGGTGAGCAAGTATCAAGGCTTCTCCTTGAGGAGAGGCTCCGCGTAAGCGGTGGTGAGGTGGTGCCGAAGGCATATTAAATAAACGCCACAAAGTGGCTACACCTCATCCGTCACCTGCGGTGACACCTTCCCAAATGGGGTCCCCGACAAGCCCGCTTGTTGGGGTGTGAATCAAGGGGAAGGCTATGTTTAAAAATATTATACCACAATAATTCCCCTATTGCAATGTGATATTTAATATCCTGTCGCCGTTACAGAAGATTTCACAAGATAAAATTGCATAATCTTCCTTGGAAAGGGTGGCAATTTTAGTGTATTCGCCGCTTTCGTATGTAAGCTCAAGGGTTTCCGTCTCTGTTATCAGCAGAGGCTTTTTCGTGCGGATATCGTTTATCAGTCTGTGAATCGCCGAAGCAGGAGCGGCTTCCCTGTCATCGGGCAGATATGTCTTTATCGAAATATCCTCAAACTCAAGATACTGCCCCGTGCTGTCACTCACCGCTGTTATGCCCATTATCTCCTCAGGTGAAAGCACGGTCAGCCGCCCTTTGCCGTTATCGTATTCATACTGACAGACAAACTCAAACACACCGCCGAAATCGGCTTCGTACTTATATGTGCCCTGGTATTTCACCATCTCATTATAATAAGACTGCACATCTTCAAAGCTGGTTTCGTGCTTACATCCTCCCACCAGCAAAACCAACAAAAACACCATCAGTTTTTTATTCATATTGACCTCACAACTATATTTTTTCTTTAAATTCTATGCAAAAAGTTGGAAAAATATATTCCATTTGTGTGATTTTTAGTGTATAATTATAAACGGACGGCGAGAAGATGAAATGTACTGAAAGTACCATATCGGATAGGACGGTCTTCGACCTACACCTCATCCGACCTCGTTACACTCGGCCACCTTCCCCTCAAGGGGAAGGCTGAAATCCATAAAAATCAATTATAAAAATATATAAGAGGTGTATTATGTTAAAATTTGCAGAATTCCCTTATGTTCGTCCTGACATCGAAGCTATCGTAGCAAAGCTCGGCGGTCTTACAAATGACCTCAAGGCAGCTGACACAGCAGAAAAGGCTCTCGCAGCTATCCGCGGCTACCGTGACGTTCTCATCGACTACATGAGCATGAGAAGCATCGCAACAACACGCTACAATATCAACACACGCGACCCTTACTACCTCGAAGAAAACAAGTTCTTCAACAAGTTCGGTCCTGTTGTTGACAAGGCTATTGTTGAATTCGGCGAAGCTATCCTCGCCTGCAACTTCATCCCTGAAATCAAGGCTGAATTCGGCGACATCTTCATCACAAACATTCAGTTCAAGGCTAAGAGCATGACTGCTGACGTTATCGAACTCATGCAGGAAGAAAACGCTCTCAATGCAAAATACCAGGAATTCAACGCAACAGCTCAGATTCCATTTGACGGCAAGATCCTCACAGTTCCTGACATCAACGTTCTCATGGCTTCTGACGACAGAGAAACACGTAAGGCAGCATACCAGGCTCTCTCCGATTTCTATGTAAAGAACGGCGAATTCTATGACAAGGTTTACGACGATCTCGTAAAGAACCGTACAGAACAGGCTAAGAGAATGGGCCTCAAGAACTATACAGAGCTCGGCTATATCCGCAGAAACCGTAACTGCTTCACACCGGCAGATGTTGACGTATTCCGCAAGCAGATCGCTGAAGACATCGTTCCTGCTATCATGAAGGCAAAGCAGATGCACCTTGAAAGAATCGGCCAGCCAGCAGGCAAGATCAAGATCTACGATAACGACTTCTACTTTGCAGACGGCAACCCTAAGACATTTGAAAGTGCAGACGATATGATGGCTGCTGCTGTTGAAGTTTTCAGAGAGCTCTCCCCTGAAACAAGAGATTACATCAACCTTATGGAAGAAGGCAAGTATTACGATGCTCCTTCCAGAGAAGGCAAGAAGGTCGGCGCATACTGCACAGGTATCCCAGCTCACAAGGCTCCATTCGTATTCCTCAACTACGCAGGCTCTGCTGCTGATGTTACAACAACATTCCACGAATTCGGCCACGGCTTCAACGTATTCTTCGGCAGAGAAAATCCTAACACAGTTCTCAACAACTCCACTCTCGACATCGCTGAAATCCACTCCATGACAATGGAATTTATGACAGAAGGCGGTCTCCATAAGTTCTTCAAGAGCGAAGAAGATGTTGCAAAGCAGAAGCTTTCCCACCTTGAACACTGCCTCACATTCCTCGCATATGGCACAATGGTTGACCACTTCCAGCACATCGTTTACGATAATCCAGAGCTCACACCTGCACAGCGTAACGAAGAATGGCGCAAGCTCGAAAATATCTACCGTCCATTCATGGACTTCGATAACATCGAATACTACGAAACAGGCCGCACATGGCAGCGCCAGCAGCACCTCTTCTCCGCACCATTCTACTACATCGACTACGTTCTCGCTCAGACAATCGCATTCCAGTTCTGGGCAATCGGCACAGAAGACTTCGAAAAGTCCTTCCGTATGTATGTTGACCTCACAAAGAAGGGCGGCAAGTACACATTCGTTGACCTCGTTCGTCAGACAGGTCTCCGTGTTCCATTCGAAGAAGGCTCCCTCAAGTTCATCGCTGAAAAGGTTATGGCAGAACTCAATAAGTAATTTCAATTACATAAAAAAGACAGTCCGCATGGGCTGTCTTTTTTGTTGTGTAATCAAACATACAGCTCATTTTGCGGAATGTCGAGGACGCCATTCCCTACAAAAATTGCAAACAAAAAAGACCTCCATTACGGAGGTCTTTTTATATTATCGACTATTCGCCGAATGCTCTTGCGAGGAATGTTACGATCTGTGCGCGTGTGCATTCCATCTTTTGAGAAAGTGTGCTTTCAGATGTGCCAGTCATAACGCCTTCGCCGACTGCCCACTGCATAGCAGGAATTGCCCATTCGCCGATATCAAAAGCATCGTCATAGGAGAGAATATTTGTGTCTTCGCCGACAGAAACATCCTTGCCAAGGCTTACTGCTGTGCGATAGAGGAATGTGACGATCTGTTCACGTGTGCAAACTTCATCCGGAGCAAATTCTGTTTCGGAAACGCCCTTTGTGATGCCGTTATTTACTGCCCAGAGAACTGCATTGTAATAGTATGCATTTTCTGCCACATCAGCAAACGGCATATCGCCCTTCACAGCAGGAGAGCCCGCTGCACGATAAAGGAATGTTACAGCCTGTGCGCGTGTGCAAACCATATCAGGCGCGAATGTCGTTTCACCTGTGCCCTCTGTAATACCGTTAATGACAGCCCATTCAACGCTTGGAGTATACCAGCCGTTAAGGTCGATATCCTTGAAAATCGCCGCCTTCATAGCTGTTACAACATATACAGAGAAGTGGTCTGTTGTGAACACAACCTTGCCGTCAATATACTTTGCACGCATATACTGAACATGACCTTCATCGTTGATATATGCTGCAACGACATTTCTGCCCTCCATGCCTGCAGGAAGCTTATATTCAACGGCAACCTCAACATCTCCGCCCAGCTCATGGAGCTTTGTTTCGCCTGTCTTGCTGCCATTTTCGTCATAGTGATTTACAACGAGATTGAGCTCGACAATAACAGGATTTGCCGCAATTGAGTTTACAACAGCCTGCTGTTCCTTGCTCAAGTCTTCTGCCTTTACACCTGTCAGCTCGACAGAAACCTTGTCGTTTTCGCTCTTTATCGTTTCGGCAAGTGTGCCCATAACATTTTCGTCCATGACGATTTCAGCCGATTCGGAAACGATAGTGAGCTGCTTTGCATCCTCATTCTTATCGAGAGCCGAAACAAGCTCGCCTGGGATGACAAGCTCCTTGGCATTGTCCACCGATGTAAGGTCGACAACGACTTCGCCTGTTTCAGGGATATTTTCGATGATCTTATCAAGGTCATTCTCTGTTACGATAACCTCAACTGTGCCGTCCTTGACTTCAACTTCAACAGAAACATCCTTGTTGCCCGATTCCACATCGAGAGAGCCGCCGTTGCCTCCTGACGGAGCAGAGCCGCCACCGCCTATTGATGCGCGTGTCTTGACTTCAAATGT
>SVKW01000155.1 GCA_015068285.1 Oscillospiraceae bacterium
TGTGGACATCGACGAAAATGTTCAGGTGGACATTTCCACACCTCCTGCAAAAAGCGGAATGTATACCTTTGAAACAGGCAATTCATACCAGATTTCGGTCAATAATTCAGGCGTGAAGATATATTCCCCGTTTGAATTTGTCGAAAAGCTGGAAATCATAAGAGAGGAGCTGTACGATGACGGAAATAATTAAATTATTGGCACCGATGCTCGTCCTCGGCATTCTCACTCTTATCCAGAACAGCATCAATGTAGGCAAGGGACGCAGAGCAAGGCAGGCGGCAATCCCTGTCATTGCGATGGTATACACAGTCATTGCGGTATATTTCGGCTATAAATACCATAATGAGCTTGTTCAGATGGAAATTTATAAGGAAAACCCCGACATAAGAAATATGTCTGTAGTCCTGCTCAACGGGGCGATAATGGCGGCGTTTATCCCGGTTAAATCGGTCATTACGCCGATAATCGCTTCGATATGGAAGAAATATGACCTTATTGAAATGACTTCCGAGAATTTCTATGCCTACGATGAGCAGTATGATGAATGGTTCCTCATGCACAAGTGGGTCGGCTTCAAGGGCTTCCTCAAGGCTCTTGTAATCGGCGCTGTCATCGCAACAGGCGGCTGGCTGGGCATTGCATGGTATATGGGACAGGGCTCGTCTGTATGGGCGGTCGCCTTCCCTGTGTGCGCCCTTATAGTGCTCAATGAAATCTTCAACTTCCTCAACGGACAGACCAAAGAGGAATGGGAGCACAGCATTCTGGGCGAAGAAGCCGATGCAAGACGGGTAAGCAATTACTATAAAGTCCGCGAAGTTCTTGAAAAAATCCTGCCTGAGCCATTGCTTTCGGCTCACACAGGCATGGAATACGGCGGCAAGCAGACTCCTGCAGACCTTGTCGACCAGCTTGCAAAATCGGACGATAAGATTGACAATGTGGTCGCCGACTATTTCACAATCGATGAACGCTTTATAGATGCCGATACCGACTGTGTTCAGGCAACATTACAGCTTATGAAGCGGAATAATGTGGTATTTTTAAATCCATTCTACCGCGATATGAGCCTTTATATCACTCTGCCGCTGACAAACGCTCTCCTTTCTGGCAGAAAGGTCGTTGTCATCACAGGCAGAAAGAGTAACAGCGAGGACATTAAAAACTGGCTGACAGACACTCTTGAAAGCTACAGCCACATGCGCTCGCTGTGGCGCGTTGAACTGCTCAACAGCAACGAGCCGGATTGTGAGGTCGGCATTATCAGCTTCCCACAGCTCTATGACAGCGGCACGATAAATGCAAACCGTGAGTTTTTCAGGGAAACAGACTTTGTGCTGATGGTTGAGCCTTCCCTCATCGTCAATACAGGTCAGGTTGCCCTTTCGATTATCGCGCAGGAAATGCAGCATTCGGGCAAAAAGCCTGTCTACTGTATCTGCGACAGAAACGCTCAGGGTATTGTGGACACAATGTCCCATCTTTTGAGAAGTGAGTTTACAAATGTTGTAGCTCCTCCTGTGCCGAGATGTATCTACACAGGTATGTCGTGGGATGCAGACGGCGACTTTATGCGTCAGAGCCTTTTTGACAAGCAGACAAAATATTTGGGCAACGGCGTTGAGCTTGCCGCTGTGGCAGTTAAAAATCAGGTGCCGCAGGTTTCCTGGTACTGCGAAACAAAGGCGCCTATCCGCGATATCAAGTGGCTGGCAGGTCAGCATCATCCGACGATCTGCCGTTATATGAATCAGCCTGCCCAGCAGAAGAGCCTTTACGAAAAGATAAACTTCGTTTCCAACCTCTGGAGCACAGAAAAGAGCAAGGAGCAGTTTATTATCGCAGAGGACGAATTCTGCAATATGTTCAACACAATGAGAGCATTCCTTTCCCGCGGCACAAGCCAGTCCTTTGTCAACGTGCTGTCGGAAAATTATCTGCTCCGCGATTATATGCGCTGTAACCGACAGATGTTTATGGCAGACCCTAATGCCATTCCGTCTATCGTTCCAGACTACGCTAAAACCGAGCGCAATACCCTTATCAAGCTTATTCTTCTCATGACATTGCGCCCTGTGACAGACGCAGAAATCATTGAGGAGTTCCACCTTGTGGGCATCGAGACCGACGACCCATTTGAAACTCTCACAAAAATGCTGAGAAAGTACACCTTTGCCGATAACTCCATCTTTACAGTACAGAGCATCAGGGCAGAGGTTGACGCGCTGACAACTATGTCGACCTGCCAGTACACCATCAGCAAGGAGGCTTTCGAGGAGTTCTTTGCCGATTCTCTCAAAAATGCCTACTTCATTCTTGAAGACGAAAAGCACGAGCAGGGCTATATTGATGCCAAGCTGTTCAGCCATGTTACACAGATCATCCTTCCGGGGCAGTTTGTAACTTATGACGGCAAGTATTATGTGGCAAAGCACGTGTCGCCGCAGTCGGGTGTGGTTTTAAGACGAGCTTCCGACCTTTATGACGGCAGAAAGTATTACCGTCAGGTGAGAAAATATCACCTTGACGAGAAATATCAGGGTGAAGTGCTTTCCATCCGCAATGTGATGGACGTTGAAATCGCATTTGTCCAGCATGACTTTGATGTTACAACAACAGGCTATCTGGAAATGAGCGATAACCATGACCTTCGCTCGGCACGTCTTATAGACTTCACGCAGGACCCAAGCGCAGAAAACTACACAAGAAAGTACCATAACAAGACTGTCCTCCGCATCAGGCTGCCGGAGACAAACGACAATATCAGATTTACGATCTGCCTCCTTTTAGGCGAAATGTTCCGCAGTATATTCCCTGACGGACACCAGTATCTCGCCGTTATGACAAAACGCCCTGAGGACATCGAAGGTATGCTCAACTATATGGTATACCCTGTTTCGGGCGGCATTGAGGACGATTATATCTATATCGTCGAAGACAGCGATATCGACCTGGGTCTTCTTGAAGCTGTCGAGAGAAATCTTATGAAGCTTATGGAAACTGTTGCCGATTTCCTCGACTGGCACTTTGACAAGATGCGTGAAACAGCCGCAAAGGACCCTGTGCCTGAGTCGATAAATTATGTAAGAGAAAAGGAAGAACAGAAGAAACGCTCGCTTTTCGGCCGTCTTGCCCAGCGTATCCGCCGTATTATCGGCAAGGCAGACGAGGAGGAAAAGGAAAATCCGCTTCCTGATTCTCCTGATATTCCAAAGGACCCTGAAAATACCCCTGTGAAGGAAGAGCCGAAGGAAGAAAAGCCTGCGGAAGCCCCTGCAGAAACAGCAGAAGCTCCTGCTGAGGAAAAGGCAGAGGAAGAAGTATCCCTTACAGAGGAAGAGGAAGAAAAACCGGCTCACCCTGTTATCGAGGAAACCGAGGACAAGGGCGAAGGCGATACAGTATTGGGCGAAGAAGAAAAGCCTGAGGAGGAAAAGGCTGTGCCTGCTCCTGAAAGCACGATAGCCGACGTTATCTCCGATACAGGCGACACTCCTGACCCTGAGTTTATCCATGTGGACGGCACAGACGATATCTTCGATGAAGATGATGTGCCTGTCGACAATACACTCATCGAAGCCCAGCTTCAGGCGGCAGGCATCAAGCCTATCGAAAAGAGCCGCTACCAGAGAGAATGTTATCTCAAGTTCGGATTTGAAGAAATTGACGACCGTCTGAGAATCGACGATGTCCGCCAGTATCTCAGAGTCCGCGGCTGGAGCGAAAACTCTCTCACAAAGGCGAGAAAGCGCGATGCTCTCGCCCATACACAGATGGACCTTGAAGCTGTCAACCATTGCGACTTCTGCTCGCTGCCACTCAGCGGCGTAAGCTATGAAGTTTTAAACGACGGCAGAGTGCGCTGCAATGACTGTTCGGCAAGCGCAATTACAACTGTCGAAGAGTTCCGCAAGCTGTTCTGGCAGGCTCTTGAAATGATGGAAGCCTTCTACGGCATACGCTACAGAGTGCCTATCAAGGTATCTATGGCAGATGCAAGAACTGTCAACAAGGGCGCAGGCGCTATCTTCAAGCCGTCAACAGGCGTTGCAGGCAGAGTTCTGGGCTATGCACAGCAGAGATGGGGCAAGTACAGCCTTATCATCGAAAACGGCAGCCCTCGTCTTGCCGCAACAGACACTATGGTTCACGAAATGACCCACATCTGGCAGTATCTCAACTGGGATAACAAGCAGGTG
>SVKW01000015.1 GCA_015068285.1 Oscillospiraceae bacterium
GATGCCTTCATCATAGACATTATAGAATTCTCCTTCTGTTTCGTCAGGAGCTCTCTTTGTCATAAGACGAGGATCCTTATCGGAAATCTTCCAGACACCGAATTTGGACTTTACACGCATAAGACGCGCCACACCATCGCCGTCAAGGTCCTTTCTGTAAAGACCAGGCATTTCTGTATCATAAGGATACATCTTAGGAACAGAACGAACTGTATCTTCTGTTGTAAGGAAGTATTCAGAGCCGTCTGGGGATACGCGTGGAACTGCGTAAATTGTATACTGTGAAAGAATCTTCTTGATTTCTTCAGAGTCACAATTTGTAAAGATTGTATCAAGGAGGAACATAACTGTCATGCAGCCTGTAACTTCGCCTGCATGAATATTACCTTCGATGTAAAGCGCAGGCTTGTCAGAATAATCACCTGTTGTGAGGTCTGTAATCTCCATGAGCCAGATGTTTCTGCCCTGCTCGGTTGTACCGATAGAACTGAGGCGAGCGATGTCGCTGTGTTCAGCAGCATATTTGTTAAGAATATCAGTTATTTCCTGATACTTATAATAATGGTCATAAACGTAAGTCTGCTTCATATTTTCCTCCATTTATATTAGAGATTGATTTTTGTTTCTACCTTACCGATTCTGCCGCCCTGACACTTGAGTGTGATTTCAGTGCCCTTTTCACCCTTGACGATCCATGATACCTTCTTGCAGATATCAGCAACGGGTCTGGAATTGAGTGTAAGGCCATTTCTTGCAACAATACCGGAAATACCCTGAAGATGGCCGATAGTTTCTTCAGGTTTGCCCTGAATAATGCGTACATTGCCGTCGATTTCAACAGTAAGCTGTTTGAGATTCTTGGACTTGAGACCTTCCTTGAATACATAAGTTGGCATGAAGCCCTCATTGCCGATTATTGCATCGATCTTGAAGATATCGTCAGCAAGCTGTTCAACTTCAACGCTGTCAAAACCAACATTAGGGAAGGACTTTATAGCGCGGAGAGCAAATCTTGTGTGCTTCTGCACTTCCTGAAGCAGGAACTTTGCTGGTGGTGGGTTCTGTCTTGTATACTTGAGATCAAAGCCGCCAATTTCTACTTCGCCGAGCTGTGGATGGTCAAACTTTGTCCATTCCATAAAGCTTTCTTCCTTGGAAAGATTTTCGTCAGCCCATTTGAGGTACTTGAGAGCATTTTCGGCCTGTTCTTCGTCAGGAACATCTACTCTTGGCGGATACTGAACATTGATACCTGCACGAACATCGAGATCCCAGCATTCAATAGCAATTGCAGGAATACCAAGAACGAAATGTACAAAATCATCGAAGCCGCCGAATGCAGATGGTGCGCCCTGTGGAAGATATTCATCGTATACATTGATTACAGGATAACCGTTTTCTTCGTGAGCCATCTTACCGATAGCCTTATAGAGGGCGATATCTTCCTTGATAGCCTGCTTTGCACTCTTGAAACCAGGCATGTAAAGATTCTGACCGCCTGCTGTGTGCATATCAATTACGAAACATACGTTAGGATGCTCGAGAAGGAAGTCTGTATTAGCCTTTGTTTCATTGTGAGCAAGTGGATATTTACCTGAGCCACGCTGCTTATCTTCTGTTTCCCAGCCGATAGGATAGTTTCTGTTAAAGTCATTGCCGTATGGTGCAGGAGCGTCAGCAAGATTTGCGATAAGACCGTCAAATTCTTCCAGTACACCTTCATCATAGACATTATAGAATTCACCCTTTGTATCGTCAGGGGTTCTCTTGACCATAGCTCGTGGATCTTTATCAGAAACCTTCCAGATGCCGTACTTGGACTTAACACGCATAAGACGCGCTACACCGTCACCGTCGATATCCTGTCTCTGCACACCAGGCATAAGCTTATCATAAGGATACATCTTAGGAACCGAGCGAACACTGTGTTCTGTTGTAAGATAGAATTCCGAGCCGTCCGGAGAAAGACGCGGAACTGCGTAAAGTGTATAATTTTTAAGTATTTCCTTTATTTCTTCATTATCAAGGTTAGAGAAAATAACATCAAGAAGATACATTACTGTCATTGCACCTGTGACTTCACCTGCGTGAATGTTACCTTCGATATAGAGAGCAGGCTTATCTGCAAAATCGCCTGTTGAAAGATCTGTAACCTCCATGAGCCAGATATTTCTGCCCTGTTCTGTAACACCGATAGAACCGAGACGAGCGAAATTGCTGTGCTTTTCTGCATATTCAGTAAGAATATCTGTTATCTCCTGATACTTGTAATAATGGTCATAAACGTATGAATGTTTCATTTTGCTCCTCCAATTCATATTATTTATCTGATTTCATGCCAGCGCCGCACATAGGAATAAGGACATCGGTTAATTTGCCGTTCTTGTCAACATAATCCATATATGCCGCATAAGTTGCCGCAGTAGTGTGTTCGCAATAAATACCTTTTTCAGCGAGAAGCTTTCGGGCTTCAAGTATTCTGTTTTCAGGTGCTCTGACCGTCTTTATATCATATTTATAGATATATTCCAGTATTTCGCTGCCTCGCATCGGAATACCAATGGCAATACCTTCTGCCATAGTTGGCTTAGGTGTGATTTTCGCAGGCACATTCAATTCATTTTCATGCGCTGTTACAAACGGGTCACAAAGCTCGCTCTGAACGGCGAAAATATCAGGCATCTTGTTTATCACTTTGCTTTCAATAAGCTCCTCAAGGGCTATTATCGCGCCAATAAACAACGTTCCGTTGCCGAGCGGAATAAAGATATTCTCAGGTATTCTGCCAAGCTGCTCATACACTTCATAGATATATGTCTTTGTACCCTGATAGAAGAACGGATTATATACGTGGCTTGCGTAATACTTGCCGCCTTCGTCAACCTGCTTGCGGCAGGCATCAGCGCACATATCTCTTGTTCCAGGCACAATATTTACTTTTGCACCATGAGATCTGATCATATTGATTTTATGAGGTGATGTTCCTTCGGGAACAAAAATCTCACACTCTATTCCTGCTTTAGCTGAATAAGCTGCCACACTGTTGCCTGCGTTGCCGCTACTGTCCTGCACAACAAAATCGACACCGATAGCTTTACAATGGGCTATAAGCATTGCAGCACCTCTGTCTTTGAACGAGAGAGTAGGCATGCAGAAATCCATTTTAAGCATTACATCATCGTTGAACTTGATAACAGGAGTCATGCCTTCGCCAAGGGAAATATCCTTCCATGTATCACCTTCAACAGGCATAAAATGTCTGTAACGGAACATATTCCAGCAGGATTTATCTATCTTGTCAAGATCAAACGCAGGAGCTTTATAATCAAGCTTCCACAAACCGCCGCATTCACATTTTGCCTTGCGGGTACTTGCAGATTCAATTTTTCCGCACTTATTACAGATATATTGCATTATTTCACCTCCGCAATAGCCTCTATTTCGACCAGACAGCCGAAATGAAGTTTTGAAACAGGAACAACTATTCTTGCAGGCTTATGTTCCCCGAAGAATTCTGCGTAAATAACATTTACCTTGTCCCAGTCATCTATATCAGATACATAAACTCTGCATTGAACAACGTCAGAACGCTCTGCACCAGCTTCTTTGAGAACTCTGTCGAGGTTTGACAAAGCAAGCTTTGTATGTTCTTCTATGCCGCCTTCAGCAACTTTTCTTGTATCAGGATCTATAGAAAGCTGACCGGAAATAAAAAGCAATCCATTGGAAATAATGCCGGGAGTGTAATGACCTTTGTTTTCACCTTTATACTGAGGACTTACAAACTTCATAGTGCACCTCTCATTTATTATCAGATTAAAAATATTATACCACTAAAATCTACTTTCTTCAATAATTAAATGCCAATAATATGTGCTAAATGTATAATATTTTCGGGTGTATTGACATCAAAATTAGTCTTTTGGTATATTTTTAAAAAAATCAAAATTTTTTCAAAAAAACTCTTTACAAATCAGGATTTGTGTTGTATAATATACAAGCAGTCGAAAATAAAGGGGTATAGCTCAGGTGGTAGAGCAGTGGTCTCCAAAACCACGTGTCGTGAGTTCGATCCTTACTGCCCCTGCCAAAGGGAAACGATCACGCGGTCGTTTCCCTTTTTAATTGCTATCGTAGCTCAGTTGGTAGAGTACGTCATTGGTAATGACGAGGTCGGCGGTTCAATCCCGCTCGGTAGCTCCAATTTCAAGCCGGTTTTATGCCGGCTTTTTTGGTGCCCAAAAATAGTTCAATATAAAAAATAAGCTCCCTTTCACGGGAGCTTTTATACTATTTCTTATTCTGCTTTTCTTTCAATCTGTATGTAAGAGTCATAAGACTTTCGGAGAAATGAACATCTTCAATAGGAATACAATCAAAATCAAGATGAAGATCCACATTTGTAAAGTTCCAGACCGCCTTGATACCGCAATCGATAAGACGAGCTGTCATTGTTTTCGCAAGACGCTTAGGCAGTGTAAGCACAGCCATATCGGGAGCTTCATTTTGCATGATATTTTCAAGTTCGCTCACATTGTAAATCGGAACATTATTTATTGTATTACCATGACCTTCAACATTTACATCAAAGCCGCAGATAATTTCGACACCGCAGGCGGCAAAATTAAAATTATTGATAAGTGTACGTCCAAGATTACCTACGCCAATAATAATGGCCTTATTTTTCTTGTTGATATTGAGAATATTTGCAATCTCATCACGCAAAAACTCTACATTATAACCGTAACCCTGCTGACCAAATCCACCAAAGCAATTAAAATCCTGTCGTACCTGGGAAGCTGTAAGGCCCATCATTTCAGCCAACTTACTGGAAGAAATTCTGGTTATGCCGCTATCTAAAAGCTGATTTACATATTTATAGTATTTTGGCATTCTACGTATTACGGCTGTCGAGATTTTCTTTTCCGGCATTTTCACACTTCCTTTCTGTTAACTCTATAATTATATCACAGGATTTTACAAGTTTCAAGCGGTCAATAATATATTTTTCCAATAAATCAAAAGATATTTTATTGGATTTCAATGATAAATATATAATTATTTATAGGAACTTGTCATTTCATCAGGCAAAACATCATCTTCTTTTACCCAATCTTCAACATTAACGATAGTATATTCGTCAGGGGTATTTCTGATAATTACCTTTTCGATGCCTGCATTGATAATAAGTCTGCGGCACATATTGCAGCATGTACCATCTGCAATAAGCTGACCTGTTCTTGCATCTTCTCCCGCAAGGAATAGTGTTGCGCCGAGCATTTCCTCTCTGCTGGCTGCAATTATAGCATTCGCTTCCGCATGAACAGAACGGCACATTTCATAGCGCTGACCTCTTGGAATCTGAAGCTGTTCTCTGCGGCAGAAGCCAAGATCGGAGCAATTTGCTCTGCCTCTTGGTGCGCCTGCATAACCTGTCGATATGATTACATCATTTTTTACAATTATAGCGCCGTATTTTCTGCGGAGGCAAGTGCCTCTTTTAAGAACTGTCTGTGCAATATCAAGATAGTAATTGATTTTATCGCGTCTTTCCATATTATTGTATTTTCCCTTCTTTGATTCTTATAATTCTATCGGTCATTTCTGCGCATTCCATGTCATGGGTAATCATCACGACAGTGCTTCCTTTTTTATTCAGACCGCGAAGAAGATTCATGATTTCTCTGCCTGACGCCGAATCAAGGTTCCCGGTCGGTTCATCAGCAAGTATAAGTGACGGGTTATTTATAATTGCCCTTGCAATGGCAACCCTTTGCTGTTGCCCTCCCGAAAGCTCATTGGGTCTGTGATATTTTTTAAGTGAGAGCCCTACTTTTTCAACAGCTTCAAGAACGAGCTCATGTCTCTGTTTACGCGGTATACCCGAAAATATCAATGGAAGCTCTATATTTTCCATAATATTCAAACCTTTTATCAGATTGAAATTCTGGAATACAAATCCAATTTTAGTATTTCTGATATATGCAAGACGACTTGCACCGACTTTATTTATCTCTTCATTGTCCAGAAAATACGTTCCGCTGTCAGGGCTGTCAAGACATCCTATTATATTCAGGAGTGTGGATTTTCCCGAGCCTGATGTTCCTACCACAGAGCAAAAGCTGCCCCTTTCGATGCACAGAGAAACGTCTTTCAATGCAGCCGTTTCGGTATTACCGACACCATAAGTTTTGCATATATCATTGAGAATAATCATGAAAACACCTCTTTATAAAATTATATCAATAGTGTTTCCAATAAAATGCTGTAAATCAGTCCACAGGATATATTTCCTGATCAAAAGTATAGTTTTGTGCAAGGTCCATTGAAGAAATAATATAGTTCCCCTCTGTATTTGTTACGTCGAAATGCTGCCATATATCTCCGCGGTCAACTATGAGCCACAAATGAGGAATATCATTTTTTGTCCCCTCAATTATATAACTCGGCACTTCGAGAATGTCACAAAACAGTTTTGCACTCAAAGCTATACCACTTTGTGACGTTTTTCCCGTAACAAGCGCACCATAAGCTGAATATGGCTCACTCTTTGGCTGGGCATTATTTGTTTCAGATACAACTATCATAGATTCTTCATCTATCGGAATCATCTGGAGGTAGTCATATATAAACTGAATTTTTTCATCTGTCGTATTATCGTGCCATTCGCTTACTATTTCTTCACCGTGTTTTTTGATTATATCACGGGCACGCATCATATCAGCCTTGTCCCAGAGATATTCAATATCCAGTTCGAGGATCTGATTCATCTTTGTATCCTTAATAGGGCTGAATTTTACAGATTTAAGCCCGATAGCAGTTGCCGGTGAATTATAATATGCCTTATGTGCCATATCTACAAGCTCGCTTGCAGAATGAGTAACAGATACATTGAAAACCTGTTTGGTTTTGAATGATTTAAAGGTTTCTCCAAGCTGCGCTTCAAATTCATCCCGATTTTTAATGTTTATAATGTTCTTAATTTCAAGCGCTGTTTTTTTATACTGTATCGAAAGAGAAACCTGATGATAATCAATTGTTTTAGCCTGCTCGTAAATTATAGAGGAAACAGCATAACTTCCGACAGGGTCTTCCGTTGTAATCTGCACAATGATGTCTTTGATATCGCTTTCAATATCTCCCCAATAATCAACAACGGCAAACTTAACCGATGTTTCGGCAGAGTTTATCATTTCATGCAGCTTACTTTTTATGGCAGAATATGTAGAAACAACAACCATATCCGCAGGAATGTATCCCGGCTGTTCTTCGCTTAAATGAGGTATTTTCTCATAAACTTCACCGCCAATGCTGCATCCCGAAAGGAGAAAACAACAGATGAGTACAAGTGAAATGAGTCGTTTTTTAATAGCCAAGCTTTTCACCTATTACTATTACTTCACATTTCTGCTGTTTTGATGTTCTGCCCATAACGATGGACATAGCGTTGCATATTCTGCGTTCATGAGCACAGTTGTGGCATTTACCATCGATTGCACACGGTGTATCAAGACCAAGACGCTTTGCATTAGGAGGCGCCGCCATATTTCTTGCTCTGTCTATGGCAGACATAAGGTCTGGTGTGATTTTATTTTCACCACATACATAATAAACTTTCTGAGGACCATAAAGAGCATTTGCAACTCGATTGCCTGTTCCGTCAATGTTTACGATTTCACCGGTTACCGCAACAGCATTGGCAGAAAGCATATACACAGTCAATTCGCTTTCGATTTTTCTCTGATCAGGAGTTTTTGTTTCCCAATGCCAGAAAACTTCGTTGTTTTCCTTGAGAATATCGTAAAGTCCAAGCTCTTTAAGTGTCATTGAGCCGCCAAAAGCAATCTTTTCATTTACGAGTTCAGCCTTGAGATATTCTTTGGCTTCATTTGCAGAAGCAAAGTATTTATAGTCGATTTTGTGAAGATTTAGATTTTTTTCAAGAGACTTAAGCATAAATTACCTCCTTATAATCTTTCGGAATAGTGACTTTTATATCCTTCACCCAAAACTTCAGTTGCCGAAGAAACAATGATAAACGCATACGGGTCTTCTTCCTTGACAATATCCTGAACCTTTGGAAGCATAGGTTTTTTCATTGCACAAAGGATTACTTCCTTGTCGCCCTTTGTAAATCCGCCATAGCCCTTTACGAATGTAAGACCGATTTCAAGAGCCATTATTCGCTGAGCAATGATTTCATTTTTGTCAGAAATAATATGAACCATCTTGGCGCCGTCTGCACCATAAATGAGCTTGTCAAATACAACGCTGAAAACAACCATTGCAAGGACAGCATACATACCGACTTCAAAGTTTTTAAATACGATGATAGATGAAATTACGACAATAGCATCGGTGATAAAGAACAAAGTTCCTGTACTTGCGTGTCTGTATTTGATTTTGATAAGCTTTACGATAATATCTGTACCGCCTGACGTTGCGCCCGCCTTAAAGATAAGTGCCATACCTGCCGCAACGAGCGAGTTACCGAATACCGCAGAAAGAAGCAAATCGTTTGAAATTGCACCAAATGCGGCAAAAAAGTCCACCAAGGCAGATGAAAATACAGTAACAAACATTGTCGAAACGATCATCTTAAAGCCAAGTTTCCACCACGCAAGAAGCATAAGTGGAACATTGATAAGGAAAATAATCGTACCTGTCGGAATAGTGAAAATTCTATTGAAAATAATGGCAATACCAACTACGCCGCCCGGCGCAAGCTGATTTGGGTCAAGAAATAAAGCAATACCGGCGGCATATAAGATACTGCCTATAACAAGAAATGCTATATTCTGCGCCATCAGTTTAAAGTTCTTTTTTGTGTTCATTGTGTCCCTCACAAAAGATTTCTTAATTATATTTTATATCTTTTTCTTCTTACCGTCAATTAGAACTTGCATATTTTTCAATTTGACTGTATAATAAATACAGTCGAATTATAGAGAGGTATGTATTATTATGAGAATGCGTAAAAAGAAAAACCTTGATGTACGTCTTGAGCGTACAAAATCCATGCTTATTGAAAATCCAACCGAATATAAAGGCAGATGGAACGAATATTTCAACAGTGATCTTCCAATCGCTATTGAAGTTGGCTGCGGCAAGGGCAGATTTATCATTGAACATGCTAAAGCTAACCCTGAAAAGCTCTTTATCGGTATCGAAAGAGAAATCGGTGCTTTGCTTACAGCTCTTGAAAATTCCATTTCCCTTGAGCTTCCTAACCTTATCTTCATTGCCTGCGATGGCGCAACTGTAACAGATATCTTTGAGAAAGATGAAGTAAGCCAGATCTTCCTCAACTTCTCTGATCCATGGCCACCAAAGAAGCAGGCTAAGAGAAGACTTACTCACAAGAACTTCCTTACACTTTACAGAGAAGTTCTCAAGGAAGGCGGACAGGTTGAGTTCAAGACAGATAACCAGAAGCTCTTCGAGTTCTCTCTCAATGAAATGTCCGGCTTTGGCATGACTCTTTCCGAGATCACATTTGACCTTCACGCAACAGACACGCCAAATATCATGACAGAGTATGAAGAGAAGTTCTCATCACAGGGTATGCCTATCTATCGTGTAGTTGGTAAATTCAATAAAATCTAAAATATCTTCACAAGCCTGCTGGCAGTAATCACCATTAAAAATCTTATGACCTCCACGGTCATAATGGATAAGCTGATGCTCACATCGCAGTCTTTGTGAAATCATATCGCCGCTTCTGCTGTTTGCAGTATCATCATCCCTTGTCTGGATAATCAGGCAAGGGACTTTTATTTTACCAAAATTGGTGTCTTTTGTTTCGCGCAGAAGCTCATTCAGCTCATACAATGCAGGCAGCGGAGTCTTGATTGTCGCCTTCACATATTTCTGAGCATACTTGCTGAATGAAGTAAAAATATTGCCGATAACCTTGCCGGCATCACTCAATTTAAGTGGCGTATTGACAAATACAAAAGATTTTACAGGCAGATCTGCCATATATGTCGCAATAAGACCGCCCATGGAAAAGCCAACAACAGTCACAGTTTCGTATTCTTCAAGAATAGCTTCAATCTGCTTGTGCGCAGATTTGATCCACTGTTTGCGTGTCACAAGCATAAAATCCTTATATCTTCCTGTATGACCCGCAAGCTGAACAAAACGACTGTCTATACCCTTTCCAGTAAGGAATTTATCAAGATTTTCCAGTTCAAAATATCCACCACCAAAGCCGTGAATAAGAACAACGCAATTTTCTAATTTCATTATGCCTCCTTGATAAGTTCAGGCTTAACAAATACTGTTTTGTAGTTTGTATATGTCACCATCCCCGGCTTTCCGCCTGGAATTTTCTTGACATATTTGACCATCGTATAATCGATGGCAGCAAGCGACTGCTTAGACATTTTTGAGTAATATGCCGCAATTTTTGCCGCTTCTTCAATTGCCGTGTCTGTAACTTCCCTGCCGTTTCTCACAATTATAGTATGACTGCCCGGAACATCCTTCGCATGCAGCCAGATATCCTTGAAGTCAGCCTGTTTCATTGTAAGAGCATCATTTTCAACATTATTTCTGCCGCAAAGAACAAGAAAACCATCGCTTGTCATATACTTTCGCGGATCAATTTTCTTCTTTTTTGTATTTTTGACATTTACACGCACTCTGATGTATCCGCTTTCAATAAGCTCATCCTTGATAGCGTTTACATCCTGCACGCCTTCGGCATTTTCTATGGCTGTGACAACAGAAGAAATATATTCAAGCTCCTGCTCACCCTTTTCGATCTGTTCCTTAAGCATTATTTCAGCATTTTTCAGCTTTCCAAACTGGTCATAAAGCTTCTGTGCATTCTGATGAGGAGTCTTAAGCTCATCGAGCTCGATTTTTATTTCAGGCATATTCTCATCGTAGTAATCGATAAGAACAGCTTCTTTCATACCTTTTTTAATAAGATGAAGATTTGACATGATAAGATCAGCCTTTTTCTTTATCTCATCACGATTCTGCGCTGTTATAAGCTCGTTTTTCTGATTTGCAATCTTTCTCTGCTGGCGTTCAAATGCATTTGTCATAAACTTAAGAAGCTGAGAAGACGCATTCTTACGCTGTTCTTCACGATTTTTCTCAAAGTAAAATGCATCAAGCATTTCAGAAAATCCTTCGGCATTTTCAAACTGAGCATCGTTTTTCAGCGATTCAAAAGTAAACGCAGAAAAATCTGCAACTTTTTCATCTTTTATAATATTCAACGGAACAAGCCGTTCTTCTGAAACACTGTGTCTGAAATCTATTATTTCATCGAGAAGATTTGTGCCATTATTCTGTGCTCTGAAGCATATTTCCTTAGCAATAGCCGGAGAAATACCTGCAATTCTGTCAAGAAGCATCTGATGAGTACATTCTCCGACAGGCAAAACCTCTGTAATTGCAGAAAGACTGTCATCGACAATGTTCACCTTATCCTGCTTGGGCGGATATTCATAAATAAGTCCGGGCAACACAGGTCTGTCTTGCGACATATCCATATCTATTTTCTTAAGACAGCCCAGAATACGCCTGTCAGGACCGACAAAAATGATGTTGTTTCTTCTGCCCATCATTTCAATATAGATATATTTTTCTGTTACATTGCCCATTTCATCGGCAGATGTAAATGTAATTTCCATCATTCTTTCGAAAAACGGCTGTTTTACAGATACAATTCTGCCTGAAGCAAGATGTTTTCTGAGCAACATACAAAACATAGGCGGAGTGTCCGGATTTTCAAATTTCTGCTTTGTAATATGCACTTTGCCTATATTTCCCGCTTCAAGCAAAAGCCGGATATTGCCCTCCGCCGCTCTTACTGTCATCAGAATCTTATCCTTTGCAGGCATATATATCTTATCTATTCTGGCATCTTTAAGCCTTCTGTCCAGCTCTTTAGCTGTACCATTTATAACAAAACAATCCTGTGCCATTATAATTCCTTTTTCATTTTCTCAAGCGTATTATACAGCATTTCAAGGATAGTGTTAAGCTCTTCAACTTCACCGCCTGCGGACAGTTTATGCCCCTCCTGCATTCTTGAATAACGCTTGATAAGTTTTTCTATATATGTACATCTGTTTCTGCCGTAATATAACTTATCGGAAAACAGATTATAATTTTCTTCTTTTAATTCTTTTCCTGTCCACGAAGCGCAGATAATAGTATATACCTTAGGCCCTTCAATAGCTATTTCTTCATTTCGCACTTCATATCCGTTTTTATATAAATATTCGCGCAGCTTATACTCGAGAGTCATAGGCTGGAGAATAAGCTTGATCTTTTCATTCTTTGTCCATGGAGCATTGTCAATAATGCTGACTATTTCCTCAGCGCCCATACCTGCAACTATAATAGTATCCCCATCTTCCGGTCCAAAATCTTCAAGTCCGTTGCAGAGATTGATTCTGATTTTGTCTTCAAGTTTATTTGCAACAACATTTTTTCGTGCATTATCTACAGGACCTTGTCTTATATCTGTAGCAATAGCCCTGTTTACAATATTGTTTTCTATAAGATAAATCGGAAGCTTTGCATGGTCACAGCCCACATCAATAACAGCATCACTGCCTTTGCAAAGTTCCGCAATTGTCATAAGTCTATCAGTAAGTTTCAATATTTCACCACATTTCACAAATAGGGTGGATAAAAATCCACCCTATTATAAGTTGTATTGACTTTAATTAGTTTCCGAAGAAAGCGTTGAGTCTGTCAACAAGTGTTTCAGCGCTGATGCCGTGTACAGCAGCAGCTTCAGCAATGCTTTCAAATGCAGCACCACTGCAACCCATACAATGCATACCTGCTTCTGCAAAAATATCCATTGTTCTCATATCAGCACGCAAAACATCAAGGATAATTGTATCAAGTGTAACAAACATTGGTTAGTTCCTCCTTTTATTTATACTGACAATATTATATCCTATTTCAGCAACTTTTTCAATAGTATTACTGAAATTTTTCTCTGTAGGAGCAATGCTTACAAAGCTCGAGACAAAGCTTTCTGTTATACATATCCTGTCTTGGGAGAGAAATGTTTTCTTCCCATATCTCATCAAACGGCTTTTCGAAAACATTGCCAAGCGCAGCCTGGCCTTCACCGTCAAGACAGCATGGAATTACTGTTCCATCAACAAGAATGCCTATATGATGTCTGAGACCGTTGCAAATTCCCTTGTCACCTATGTAAGGCATTGCAAGCTGAGGCCATTCCCAGAACTCATCAAGGCTGAGGAAAGTATTTTCCGCAAGTGTAATGCGATTTCCCTTTACATAGTTTTCGGGGTATAAATCGAATAATCTCTGCTTAAGCGCAAGCCCGCCCTCACCATTCCATAGTCTGTAACTGACAAACACACCTGATGCGGCAAGAATATTCCCTGCTTCAATACATTCATTGAAATATCTTTCAGGGTCATCAGTTTCGGCATGGAGAGAGATATTGACCTGGCGCAGAGACTTATATCCGATCAGCACATCAATCTTATTCAACAGCAATGTACCGTTTGTAGTAATATTAACTTTGATACTATGTTCTCCGCATATTTCAAGTATTTCTCCAAGCTCAGGATGCACAAGCGGCTCTCCCTTAACATGAAGATGAACATAATCTGTATAATCTTTTACCTGCTCAATAATATATTTAAATTTATCAGCAGACATATTCATACCCTTGCGCTGAGACTGAGAACAAAAGGAACATCTCAGATTGCAAAGATTGGTAATTTCTATATAGATTTTTTTAAGTGGCTTTTTCATAATTTTCCCTAAACAGCAAAAAAGCCTTGCTCAAAAAGCAAGGCTTTTGACTAACTAAAATAAATTAGTTTTCTTCCTTCATCTTTGCAAAGCATTCGCTGCAGTATACTGGACGGTCGGACTTTGGTTCGAATGGAACCTTAGCTTCCTTACCGCATGCTGCGCAAGTAGCTGTAAAGAATTCACGTGGTGCGCGAGCTGCGTTCTTGCGAGCGTCACGGCAAGCCTTACATCTCTGTGGCTCATTCTGGAAGCCGCGTTCTGCATAGAATTCCTGTTCACCAGCTGTGAATACGAATTCAGCGCCACATTCTTTGCAAACGAGTGTCTTGTCCTGGAACATTTAAATTACCTCTCTCTTGTCGCCCATCAGGGCCAAAATTAATATACGAACAGGTTAATCCTGTATTCGTCTGTTTAAAAGACATTTCTCAGCCTTTTTTCTTATGCGGACTATTGCGTTGTCTACTGATTTCTTGCTTTTCTGCAATTTTTCAGCAATTTCTCCAGAACTTAGCCCACAAAGATATAGATCTGCTACTGAGGATTCAAACCGAGAGAGTGAATTGGCTAAAGCTTTTTCAATTTCTGCTGCTGACTCACGATCGAGAAGCATTGCCTCCGGATCATGATCATCCAAAGTATTGGTATATTCTGTATGACTTTCAAAGTCTGTAAAAACCAAATCTAACTTGCCGTTTCCGCTATTTGCATCACGGATGACATCATAGATCCTGCGCCTGATGCACATGGCTGCAAACGCTTCAAAGTTGTCTGATCTGGATCTGTCGTATTTACGCATTGCCGTAATAAGCCCGATCATTCCCTCTTGAATGAGATCTTCATAATCTCCGCCTTCAAGATAATACTTTCTGGCAATTTTGGTAACCAGTTTAGCATATTTTTCAGCAAAAAGATTCTCATTTATAGACAAATCATTATATAACTTATTGTTCATAATTCACCAATAATACCAAGATAAACAATCAAGCACAGTAACATTAAATCACATTTATAGCCATTTGTCAATACTTAATGCCCAGTTTTTGAAGAAATTGTAAATTTTTATTCAACTGTTACAGATTTAGCAAGGTTTCTAGGCATATCTATATCACAGCCTCTGTAAACGCCGATATAATATGCAAGAAGCTGCATAGGAACGATAGACAAAGACGCTGAAAGTTCAGCAATTGTCTTCGGAATCTTAATAACATGGTCACAGATTTCCGGATCGGCAGTAACATTCTTGTTTGTAACAAGAATTACATTAGCACCTCTTGCTTTAACAGACTTGATGTTTGAAAGTGTCTTTTCATATACATCATCGTCATTTGCAAGTGCAACCACCAATGTGCCATCTTCAATAAGAGAAATTGTACCATGCTTGAGTTCGCCTGCAGCATAAGCTTCGCTGTGGACATAGGAGATTTCCTTGAGCTTGAGCGATGCTTCCTGCGCCGCAGCATAGTCAATACCGCGACCGATGAAGAATGTGCTTGATCTGTTGGAATAGATAGATGCAAGATACTGAACCTGTTCTCTTGTCTTGATAACTTCATCAATAAGCTCAGGAAGATCCATGATTTCCTTACAGTAGCCCATTGCCATTTCTTCTGTGAGGATGCCCTTTGACATTGCAGCGTAAACAGCTACAAGATACATAGCGGAAAGCTGTGCAGAGTATGCCTTTGTTGTAGCAACCGCAATTTCAGGACCTGCCCATGTATAAAGAACGCTGTCTGCTTCGCGTGCGGCAGAAGAACCGACAACATTTACGATAGCGAGAGTCTTTGCACCTCTCTTCTTTGCTTCACGCATAGCAGCAAGTGTATCTGCTGTTTCACCCGACTGGCTGACAACGATACAAAGGTCGTTTTCATCAATAATAGGGTCATTGTATCTGAATTCAGAAGCTACATTTGCAAGACACGGGATTCTTGCAAGCTTTTCAATAATATGCTTACCTACAAGACCTGCATAAAGTGCAGAACCACAAGCAACAATGTGAATATTTCTTACATTTTTGAACATCTCAGGGCTGAGCTTTGTTTCGGACATATTAGGAAGAAGCTTAGTGATACGAGGAGAAAGAGTATCCTTGACAGCCTTAGCCTGTTCACAGATTTCTTTCATCATAAAGTGCTCATATCCGCCCTTTTCAGCAGCCGAAATATCCCAGTCGACAACATGAATTTCCTTGGAAACATTATCGCCGAGAGCATTATAAACTTCTACACCCTCACAAGTTACTCTTGCTGTTTCGTTGTCGTTGAGAATGATATAATTCTTAGTTGTGCCAATGATAGCGGGAATATCGGAACCGAGAATATTTTCACCTTCACCGATACCGATGATAAGCGGATTGTCCTTTCTTGCGCAAACTATTTCAGAAGGCGCATCAGCAGTAACTACACCGATAGCATAAGAGCCACGGAGCTGCTTTGTTGTGTCCTGCAACGCTTCGAGAGCATTACCCTTATAGTTAAGCTCGAAAAGATGAGCAACAACTTCTGTATCAGTCTGGCTTACAAATTCAAAGCCCTTTGCTTCGAGCATTTCACGAAGCTCAAGGAAGTTTTCAATGATGCCGTTATGTACAATGGCAATTCTGCCGTTCTTGCTGATATGAGGATGAGAATTTACATCGGATGGTGCGCCGTGTGTTGCCCATCTTGTATGGCCGATTGCACAATTAGTATTGATTTCGCCATAGCTGCGGATCTTTTCATCAAGATCCTTGATTCTGCCCTTAGTCTTGATGACCTTAAGCGCTTCATTTTCAATAACTGCAATACCAGCGGAATCATATCCTCTGTATTCCAGCTTATAAAGACCGGAAAGAATTACAGGAACTGCATTGTTCTTTCCGACATAACCTACAATACCACACATATATTATTTCTCCTTAAAATCTATATTTATAAACCGATATGCATATTTTGTCACCTCAGTCACCCGAGGTTTTTGTCTATGCATTTATGCCCTTTTTCGGTATGAGCAGAAGGCATCCGCCGAATCTTTCGATTTTAGGGGACATGCCCCAACCTTCTTCCTCGTCAACTGCATTCGCAGTCCCGGCGCTTTGAAATAAAACCGACTTTTTCTGCCTCCTTTCTTTTTGTTAAAAGCCCCCCGTTTGAGGGGGCTTTTATATTATTAAATTGACTTTCTTACTGCTTCTGCTGCCTTTTCAGCAAACATTTTTACCTTTTCAAGGTCATTGCCTTCAACCATTACACGAACCTTTGCTTCTGTGCCGGAAGGTCTGATGAGAACTCTGCCCTTGTCCTGGAATACTTCTTCGATTTCCTTTGCGACTTCAAGAACTGCAGGAAGCTGAGCAACTGTTTTCTTGATTTCGTTAGGAACATTTACATTGATCATAATCTGAGGATAGATCTGGATGCTGTTTGTCATTGCAGATGGCTTTGCATTCATAGCAGAAAGCATTTCAAGCACCTTCACAGCTGTAAGCTGTCCGTCACCTGTTGTTGCAAAATCAGAAACTATCATATGACCGGACTGTTCGCCGCCGATGTTATAACCCTTCTTGATCATTTCTTCAAGAACATAGCGGTCGCCGACCTTTGTTGTCAATATATCTATTCCGTTTTCCTTTAAAAATACATGGAGACCGAGGTTGGACATAACAGTTGCGACTACGCCGCCCTTAAGAACGCCCTGTTCCTTCATGTATTTAGCAAGTGTACCCATGATAATGTCACCATCAATAATTGAGCCGTTTTCATCTACCATGAGGCATCTGTCAGCGTCGCCGTCAAATGCAATACCAATATCATATCCGCCTTCCTTTACCATATCAGCAAGCTTGTCGATATGTGTGGAGCCGCAGTTTTCGTTGATGTTGACACCGTTTGGTGTGTTGTGGATAAGTGTACAGTCAACACCAAGCTTAGTGAAAATAAGCTGAGCTGTGTTGCTGGATGCACCGTTAGCACAGTCGATAAGAGCCTTGATGCCCTTGACTTCACCCTTTACAGAAGAGAGGATATGGTTAGCATATTCTTCTGCGCCTTCGTGCTCAAAGTTAGTTGTAATACCAATATCTGCGCCTGTCTTGACATTTACAGGTGGATTATCGATAAGTTCTTCAATGAGATTTTCTGTTTCGTCGGAAAGCTTGAAGCCATTACCGCCGAAAATCTTGATGCCGTTGTGCTCAAATGGATTATGCGATGCAGAAATAACTACACCTGCCTGCGCATTATGCTTTACTGTGAGATATGCGATAGCCGGTGTCGGAAGAACACCGAGAAAATATACATCAGCACCTGCTGCACAGATACCTGCAGCAAGAGCACATTCAAGCATATTGCCGGAAATACGTGTGTCTCTGCCGATAAAAACCTTGCATCTGCCTTCTGCATTGCCAAGAAGTGCAGTTGCCATGGCAAGACCTGTTCTGTAAGCAAGATCAGGAGTAAGTTCTGCGTTAGCAATACCTCTGATGCCGTCTGTACCAAAATATTTCATAATTAACTCCTATTATCTGTCTATTGTAAGCTGTCCCTGATATGGGATTCCCAAATGATCGTATGCTCTCATCGTAGCGCATCTGCCGCGAGGAGTTCTGTTGAGGAAGCCTATCTGCATAAGATAAGGCTCATAAACATCTTCAAGTGTGATGCTTTCTTCGCCGATTGTCGCCGCAAGGGTATCAAGACCGACCGGACCGCCGTTGAAGTTCATAATAATGCTTTCAAGCATTCTTCTGTCAACTCCGTCAAGACCGAGCTCATCGATTTCCATTGCGCTGAGCGCCATTTTTGCGATAGCCTTTGTAATAACGCCGTTGCCTCTCACCTGCGCAAAATCGCGTGTTCTCTTGAGGAGACGATTTGTAATACGAGGCGTACCGCGGCTTCTTCTTGCAATTTCAACAGCGCCGTCTTCTTCGATTTCTATGCCGAGAATATTTGCGCTTCGTGTTACGATTTTTGCAAGTTCTTCAATAGTGTACATTTCAAGCTTTGCAATCACACCGAATCTGTCTCTCAACGGAGCAGAAAGCTGACCAGCTCTTGTTGTAGCACCTACAAGTGTGAACTTTGGAAGAGTATATCGAATAGAACGTGCCGCAGGGCCTTTGCCTATAATAATATCTATAGCAAAGTCTTCCATCGCAGGATACAAAACTTCTTCGACATTTCTGTTAAGACGATGTATCTCATCTATGAACAATACATCATTTTCTTCAAGATTTGTAAGCAAAGCAGCCAGATCGCCTGCTTTTTCTATTGCAGGACCGGACGTAATTCTTATATTAACACCCATTTCACTTGCAATAATTGCAGAAAGTGTTGTTTTGCCAAGACCCGGAGGACCGTAAAGAAGAACATGGTCAAGCGGTTCATTTCTCATCTTGGCCGCATCTATATAAACAGAAAGATTATCCTTGGCTTTTTCCTGACCCACATATTCGCTGAGGGTTTTCGGTCTCAGCACATTTTCATTGTCGTCTTCTGTTGTCAGGTGTTTGCTGATTATTCTGTCATCCTGCTGTTCCTGTGTCTGAAACTCAATTGCCAATTATTATCCCTCCCGTCTACATCAATTTTTTAAGTGCGATCCTGATTATATCTTCAGTATCTCTGCCGTCAAGCTGTTCACCGTCAAGCACCTGCATTATAACAGCGCGCTGATAGCCAAGAACTTCAAGTGCTGCAAGAGCATCTTCAAGGTCGCTGACGGGCATTGCAATCTTAGATGCAGGAATACCCTTTGCACCGCCTGTGAATGTGCTCTGGCTTTTGGCGATTTTGTCACGAAGCTCAAGAATGATGCGCTGAGCGATCTTCTTGCCGACACCATTTGCCTGAGTTATCACCTTTTCTTCACCGGTGATGATTGCGAGCGAAAGCTGACTTGGCGAAGCAACAGAAAGAATAGCAACCGCCGCCTTCACACCCACACCGGAAATCGAGATAAGCTGCTTGAAAAATGCTAATTCTTCCTGTGAGGAAAATCCGTAAATTTCAAAAATGTCTTCCTTGACATTCATATATGTATATAATTTTACATTACTGCCTCTTTTGACAGACGCAGAAGTGTTAAGCGAAGTATTTACAGCGTAACCAACACCGTTTACATCGACAACCACAAGATTAGGCTCGACGATCTCCGCTTTTCCGCTGATGTAATAAAACATAAATCACCTATATAAAATTACCCAGTTTATTGTTGTTTTTTCTCGAATGAGCATGGCATATAGCCAAAGCCAATGCGTCTGCCGCATCATCAGGTCTTGGTATTTTCGCGAGCTTGAGAATTGCTCTTGTCATTTCCATAACCTGTCTCTTTTCGGCTCTGCCGTATCCTACTACCGCCTGCTTTACCTGCAGCGGCGTATATTCAACAGGAATTATGCCGTGACTCGCACAACACTGAAGCAATACACCTCTTGCCTGACCTACCTGGATGGCAGTTTTCTGATTTGTATTGAAGAACAATTCTTCGATAGCTATTTCATCAGGCTGAAACTGCTCGATAAGCTGAGAAAGATCGTTGTGAATCTCGCAAAGTCTTACCGATATATCTATGCCCGGCTTGGTGATGATAGCACCATATCCCACAAGAGAAAAATGCTTGCCATCCCAATCGAGAAGTCCATAACCCACAGTTGCATAACCGGGGTCTATACCTAAAATTCTCACTTATTTACCCTTGATAATTTCACTAACAGCCGACATAACGCCAAGCTTGCCTGCTTCATAAGTAAGACCGCCCTGCATATATGCAATATACGGTGGTCTGAGCGGAGCATCGCAGGAAAGCTCAATGGATGAGCCAGAAACAAAAGCTCCTGCCGCCATAACAACTTCACAATCGTAACCCGGCATATCCCATCCGATAGGTGTTACAAAGCTGTCGACAGGGCTTCCCCACTGAATACCTCTGCAGAAATCGAGGACAGGCTGTGCTTCGCCGAATCTTATTGTCTGTATTATATCATATCTTGTCTCGTCGAATGTTGGCGAAACTTCAAAGCCAAGTTCAGAAAGTATTGCGCTTGCAAAAATTCCTGTTTTAAGAGCCTGTGCTGTAATATGCGGAGCCATGAAAAAGCCCTGAAGCATATTTCTGTTCTGTCCGAGTGTAGCGCCGCACTCGCCGCCGATTCCCGGAACGGTCATTCTGTATGCGGCACGTTCAACATATTCAGCCTTACCGGCAATATAACCGCCTGTCTGTGCAAGACCGCCGCCCGGATTTTTGATAAGAGAGCCACAGATGAGGTCTGCGCCATAAGCAAGCGGCTCAGCCTTTTCACAGAATTCACCATAGCAGTTGTCAACGATAATACACACGTCAGGATTTACACTTCTGATTTCATTTACAAGCTCTCCGATCATTTCACACGAAAGTGTGATTCTGTCGCCATATCCTCTTGAACGCTGGATAAATACACCCTTTGTGCGCTTATCTGCGACAGCTTCCCTGATAGCAGGAACATCAGGCTTACCATTTTTGAGAGGAACAGCCTTATAATCAATGCCGTAATCTGCAAAAGTACCGCCAATAGCACCGCGCTGACCTGTTACAGTCTGCAATGTGTCATAAACATCGCCTGTTGCAGAAACGAATAAATCTCCTGTTTTTACACACGAAAACATGGCACAACCAATAGTGTGTGTGCCATTTACAAATGTCTGTCTTACAATAGCCTTTTCTGCGCCAAAAACTTCAGCATAGATATTTTCAATAGCATCGCGGCCCTTGTCGTCATAGCCATAGCCGGTACTTGCGCCGAAACAGCTTTCCTGTACTCTGAATTTCTTGAATGCATCCAACACTTTCTGAGTGTTATAAAATGCAATTTCGTCCACTCTTTCAAAAAAAGGCTTCGCCTTTTCCTCAGCCTTTTTCGCAAGAATATTAATGTCTGTCATGTTTATATTTCCATTTCCTGATAGCATAATAAAAGAGCAAGCCTGTAAGCCGAGTTCTGTTAAATGCAGCCATCTATCTGGACAATATGTCGCCATATGCCTCAAGCCACCTCTATGCGACCGGGCCGGTCTTGAGATTTAACTCAGCATTTATGCGGTGTTGCTTCGGATAGAGTTTACATAAGCCCTATGTCACCATAGCGCCCCGTGAGCTCTTACCTCACGTTTCCACCCTTACCTGACAAGTCAGGCGGTATCTCTCTGTTGCACTCGTCCTAGGGTCACCCCCGGTTGACGTTATCAACTATCCTTGCCCTGGAAGCTCGGACTTTCCTCATGTGCCACCTTTCGGACAGGCACACGCGGCTGCACAGCTTGCTCTCTAATTATTATACTTGTTTTTTATCAAAAAGTCAAATAGATATTGACATAATCTTGAAATAAATATATATTATATATAGTTAATGCTATTAAATTAGGAGGAATGATGATGATTTCCAACGATTTCATTGATAATCTCTACGGAAAAACCGTAAGTATATTAGGTCTCGGCATTTCCAACATGCCTCTTATGCGCGTTCTTGTTCATTTTGGCGCAACAGTAACCGGCTTTGACAAAAAAACCGAAGACAAAATCGACAAGAAAATCAAGGATGAACTTTTCCACCACAATGTTCCTTGTGTTCTCGGCGAGGACTATCTTGACCATATAGATGCAGACTATATTTTCCGCACACCGGGCATGCGCCCTGATCTCCCCCAGATTGTAAAAGCTCAGGAAAAAGGCGCAGTTCTCATGTCTGAAATGGAGCTTTTCTTTGATTTGTGCCCTTGCCCTATCATAGCTGTAACAGGTTCTGACGGCAAAACAACCACAACTACTCTTATTGCAGAAATGCTTAAAAAGCAGGGCAAAACCGTTCATATCGGCGGCAACATCGGCACGCCGCTTATCGATAAGGTTTTTGGCATGAAGGAATCCCACGTTGCAGTTGTTGAACTTTCTTCCTTCCAGCTTATGACTATGAAGAAGTCTCCTGACATTGCAGTTATCACAAACCTTTCCCCTAACCATCTTGATGTTCATAAGGACATGGAGGAATATGTCTGGGCTAAGGAAAATATTTTCATGCATCAGAATGAAAATAATATCGTTGTTCTTAACAATAATTGCAGTTATACAAAAGATCAGGCTGCCAAGGCTCCTTCCAAGGTAAGACTTTTCTCACCGCATGAGGAAATCGAAAACGGCGTATGCTGTGATGACGAATGGATCTACATCAACGAAAACGGTGTCAGAAAAAATATTCTTCAGCGCAAGGATATCAAAATTGTCGGTTTCCACAATGTTGAAAACTATATGACAGCTATTGCTGCACTCTATGATATGGTAGACATCGAAACAATCGTTGACGTTGCAAAAAACTTCGGCGGTGTCGAACATCGTATAGAATTTGTTCGTGAACTTGATGGCGTTAAATATTATAACGATTCTATCGCATCTTCCCCGACAAGAACAATCGCAGGTTTTCATTCTTTCGACCAGAAGGTTATTCTCATCGCAGGCGGCTCTGACAAACATATTCCATTCGATGGTCTTGCAGAAGAAATCATCGACCATGTCAAGGTCCTAGTTCTCGTCGGTGCAACAGCTCAGGCTATTAAAAATGCTGTTGAAAGCAATCCTCGTTACAACGCGGAAAAACTTCCTATCGTCGTTTGTGAAAATCTTAAGGATGCAGTAAATGTATGTAAGTCAAATGCAGTATCGGGCGATGTTATCACAATGTCCCCTGCGTGTGCTTCATTTGACCTTTACAAAAACTTTATGGAGCGCGGTAATCTGTTTAAAGAAATAGTAAATAATTTATAAAGAGAGGTGTTAATTTTGACATTCCAGGAAAAACTCAAAAAGCTTGTCAACGCTTACGGCGTATCGGGCGACGAGTTTCGTGTTGCTGAAATAGCAGCAGAAATTCTCAAGCCATACGTTGATAAGGTTGAAATAGACAAGCTTGGCAATGTTGTAGGCTATAAATCCTGTGGAAAGCCAAACGCCAAAAAACTCATGCTCGATGCTCATCTTGACCAGATTGGTTTCCTTGTAACAGATATTACAAAGGAAGGCTTTTTGAGATTTATGGCAATGGGCGTAGACCCAAGAATGCTTCTTGGCTCTGAACTCAACGTTATTCCAAAGAACGGTGAACCTATCTATGGTGTTGTTTGCAGCACACCACCTCACCTCCAGAAGCCTGGCGACAACACAAAGTCAGTTCCTATCGACCAGATGCTTCTCGATGTAGGTATGCCTTATGAAATGGTAATAGAAAAGATTGAAGTCGGCGATTATATTGCATTTGCAAATGATGCACTTGATCTTCTCGGCGACTGTATTTCCGGCAAGTCTATGGATGACAGAGCTTGTTTCATGACAATTATCCACGCGCTCGACCTTCTCGGCGACACTGAAATCGACTGCGACCTCATCATTGTCGGTAGTACAAAGGAAGAAGTCGGCGGTCACGGCGCAATGGCAAGAGCTTATATTGACAAGCCAGACTACGCTATTGCAATCGATGTTGGTCACGCTAAGACAGCCGACAGCACACCAATGGACAGAACTCAGGACTTCGGCGGCGGTCCAATTATCGGTTTCGGCGCAAATTCCATTCCTAAGTTCGCACGCAGAGCTGTTGAAGTTGCAAGAGCAAAGGAAATCCCATATCAGATCGAAGCTATTCCGGCGGCTTCCGGCACAAATGCATGGGCTATCCAGATCGTTGAAGACGGTGTAAGCACACTCGTTATTTCTCTCCCGCTCAGATACATGCACTCCCCTGTTGAGATGCTCACTCTCAGCGATGTATATAATGTAGGCAAGCTCCTTTGTGAGTTTATCAAGTCCTTTGATGGACAGCTGTAAAGGAGGACCATACAAATGAAAGAATTACTTAAAAAGTTAACCGACCTCGATGGTCTTGCAGGCTAC
>SVKW01000156.1 GCA_015068285.1 Oscillospiraceae bacterium
CCCCGTTTTGCGTTCAGAATGACAATCTCATTTCCCATTTATTCCCACGAAATCTTTCGTTTATTTATTTCGCTGAAATGATTTATAGTCGTGTCATAAATTATCAACAGATGTCGACAGCTTTCGGTCATATCCGACGGCTGACGACAGGAAAGGACAAATTATGACAACAAAGACAAATGTACTGCTGCTTTATCCGGAGCTTGCCGATGAAGTGGGAGTCAACGAAGCCATCATTCTCAGCCAGCTCCATTACTGGATAGAGAAAAACAAGGAAAACCATGTCAATTTCCGTGATGGACGCACATGGGTTTTCCAGACATATAAGGAATGGAACGAGCAGTTTACATTCTGGTGCGAAAAGACTATAAAGCGTATTTTTCTCAGGCTTGAAAGGCAAGGCTACATAATTTCTGCAAACTATAACAAGATAGGGTATGACAAGACGAAATGGTATACGATAAACTATGATGAACTGCCATTTGATTTAAGGACAGCGAGTTCCGCAAAGCAGACTGATGTACCCGACGGAGGGGGACAGAAAGTACCTGCTGACGGGGACTATGTTACCCAACCTATACAAGAGAATAATAACAGAATAAATAAGAGAGAGTATGCACCCCCTCTTGTTTCGGACGATAAAGAGGACGAACGGGTGGGGTATGGTGAATACGGCTGGGTACGGCTTACCGAGGACGAGATTATCTCGCTTATTATAGACTATGGTGAGGAAGCGACAAACAGGGCTATAACCTATATAGACACCCTTGCCCAGCAGACGGGCAACCGCAACGGCTGGCACGACTGGCTTCTCACCTGCAAGCGAGCCATTCACGAAAACTGGGGAGGTATTATGAATGGTCTCCGCTAATTACAATGAAGCTATGAAAGCCATCATCGGCTGTCTTATCATCGAAAAAGCTACAGCCGATGAAATCTTCGGCACCATTCAGCCCTTCCATTTTGCCGACAAAATCCTGCGTCAGCTCTATGAGAAGGCTTATGAGCTGCACAGCAAGGGCAGGCTGGACAGGCTCGCCCTGCTTCTCGATACACCCCAGTACCGCTCCTTCATCGTGGATATTGTCGATACCACACCGACAGCGGCGAATTACAGGGAGTACATGGAGCTTCTCTTAAAAGAGTACGCCCTCCATGAAGCCCGCTCTGTGGCGCTCTCGATACCCAAGCTTGCCGACTACGCAGACCTTGCGAAAATCGAGGAGGAGGTCGACAAATTAAAGGGCATAATCACAGCGCAGAGCGTCGACATTCTGCCCGATATGACGGCGATGTACGGCGAATTTCTGAATATGCTGGACGAGGAGCCCGACTATATAAAACTCGGTTTCAAGAGCCTTGACAGCCGCCTTTACATCAAGGGCGGAAGCTATGTTGTAATCGGCGCGCGCCCCTCCTTAGGCAAGACAGCTCTCGCTCTCAATATGGCTGATGAGATTGCAAAAACACGGAAAACTGTCTTTTTCAGCCTTGAAACAGGGCTTCACACCCTTTATGAACGCTATTTCACCAGCGTGTTTGACCTTGATTTCAAAAGCCTGATGGACAGAAAGCTGACCGACGGGCAAAAGGGAGAAATTATGGAAAAGTATCCACAGGTAAAAGACCGCAAGCTCCGTTTCTGTGAGGCTGGCGGCTTTACGGCAAGCGAGATTTGTGCACGCGCTCTCAAAGAGGGGGCGGAGGTGATTTTCATCGACTATCTGGGTCTGGTGAGCGGCGAGGGGCGGAGCGAATATGAGAAGATTTCTGCCATATCGAAATACCTTCATGTGTTCGCCCAGAAGTATAAGATAACTGTCGTAGTCCTCAGTCAGCTCAACCGCGATACCGTCTGGAATGAGCGCCCCGACATGAGCAATCTCCGCGATTCGGGGCAGGTGGAGCAGGACGCAGATGTTATTCTGCTGCTGCATAAGCCGATAGCCGGTGACCCTCTGCGCGAGGTGATAATCGCCAAGAACAAGGAGGGGGAAACAGGGGAGGCTGTATTGGATTTTGATGGGGCTCATCAGCGTTTCCGCGAGACAGAAAGGGCGGAAATCGCCCTGAAAGACAGCCGTAAGCCTGTGGATAAAAGGATTGTGCCATATAATTTAGCCGAAAAGGCAAGGCAGCTCTCGACGCAGTTTCCTCTTTCGTAAGCTCCTCCTCCCTCGGCGTTATGATCACAAACCGCCTCTGGAAGCAGAATACTTACACAGATAAGGAAATGGTTGCTATCATGACAGGCTTCTCCGCTGTTTCCATCGGCTTTGCTCAGCTCGTTATCGAAACAGCAGGCTGCGGCGACCAGTTTGCAAAGATCTATGGTCTCTCCTTCGTAATGGTATTTATCATGGCATTCGTTATGATCCGTATTCCACCTATCAATAAGAAGGCTGACAAGTATTATAACGGCCGTGAACAGTCTGCAGAAGACCTTAAGGACGCAAAGTATACATCCAAGACAGTTGCTCTCGGCTTTGAACGTGCTATCAAGCGTGCAGGTATCGCACGCGGCATCGGCAAGGACGTTACAAACTCCCTCAAGGACGCAGCTCTCGTTGTTCCTCAGGTTCTCACAATGCTCTCCGCTATCGGCGTTTCTGCTATGATCATCGCTGAATATACACCTATCTTCACATGGCTCGGCTATATCTTCCAGCCACTTCTCCAGGTTCTTCAGGTTCCTGATGCAGGCACAATCGCAGCATGTATGCCAATCGGTATCGCTGAAATGTTCCTCCCTGTTCTCATTATCCAGGGCAAGGTTGCAACACTTGCTTATGAAGCTCGCGCATTTGTATGTCTCGTTTCCATGTGTCAGATTATCTTCTTCTCCGAAACAGCTACAGTTATGCTCGCTACTAAGTCCCCAATTTCCTTCAAGGAAATCATCATCTGCTTCCTCGAAAGAACAATTCTCGCTATCCCTCTCGCAGCACTCTGCATCCACGTATTCTTCTAATAGTTATACATAATAAAAAGAGAGTCCATACGGGCTCTCTTTTTTGTGTGCGTTTTTCGCACAATCCGCCCAATCATGTCATCCTGAGCGAATGCGAAGGATCTTCCCACCACTTTTGCACAAGCCCGTAGGGGCGAGCATTGCTCGTCCGTGTGATAGCGTAGGGGCGGATGCCCACATCCGCCTGCGGTATGTCGCAAGCATCCCCTCACGCACAATCCTGTAGGGGACGACGCCCTCGGCGTCCCGCATAAGAAAGTAATAGATAAAAGTGAAAAGTGAAAAAGTGCGGTGTGATAAATCACATTTGATAGGTCTTCTCTCCTTCCACCACTTCGTGGTCCCCCTCCCTCGTCAGAGGGAGGCAAGAAAAAATTTTAAGCCTCCCCTTGTTAAGGGGAGGTGCCCCAACGGGGCGGAGGGGTGTAGGGCGTAGCCCGTCTATTTAATTAAGGTACCTATGGCGCAGTTGAAAAGGAGAACAACCCCTCCGACTTCGCTACGCTTAGCCACCTCCCCTTGCACAGGGGAGGCTTTTTTTATTTGTCATTCTGAACGAAGTGAAGAATCTTTCCTCCCCATTCTCACAATCCCGTAGGGGCGGCGCAGTTGAAAAGGAGAACAACCCCTCCGACTTCGCTACGCTTAGCCACCTCCCCTTGCACAGGGGAGGCAAGAGGCTTTCCTGTATGTGCAAGCATTGCTCATCTGTTGGCGTAGCTTTACTTGATTTTCTTAATAAAATAGGCCGACCGGATTTTCGTCTTATTACATAAAATATTTTTGCCGCGTATGTGGAATTGTCACAAAGTTTTCACATAATATTCCATACATATTGACAACTGACAGTTGATAAATATATAATTAGGGTAATAATTGTTAATATTTCATTCACAATTATTAAAATCAAAGAAAGAGGTATAAAGCATGAAGAGATTATTTGCACTCACACTCGCACTCGCTATGATGTTCTCTCTGTTTGCAGGCTGTTCCAAGGAAGAACCAACAGCTACAACAGCTGCTCCTGCAGGCGACAACAAGACAGACACAACAACAGCTGCTCCTGTTGAAAGCGGCAACAAGCGTACAGACATCGTTATCGGTGTTACATCTGACGTTGTTTCCCCAGACCCACACAACCAGAAC
>SVKW01000157.1 GCA_015068285.1 Oscillospiraceae bacterium
TGATACGCCTTCCCGACAGCCGAAAAGATAGCGTCTCTTGAGCTTTCTGACCTTGATGTTTTGCGCAGCGGTTACCGTGCAAAATATATTTTAAATGCGGCAAAAGCTGTGGCAAACGGGGAGATTTCATTTGAAAAGCTGGAAAATATGCCGACAGACGAGGCTCGCAAGTATATAATGAGCCTTAACGGCGTAGGCAGAAAGGTTGCCGACTGCTTCCTGCTTTTCGGCATGGCGAAGTATGACGCTTTCCCTGTGGACACATGGATGAAGAAGGCCAAGGACCACTACGATATCAAGAATTACGGCGCCCATTTCGGCGAATTCGCCGGCATCGCCCAGCAGTATATCTTCTATTACGCACGAAGCCAGAAGATATAATGAATTGGCATACGCCATGAATTGTACACATACATGAATTGCACCTGCGGTGCATGAATTGAATTGCGTTGCAATTCATTAAGGTATCTGCGATGCATTGTATAGGAAAATTAAAATCAAAGCATTGCCATTTTCGGGGGAAAAGATGTAAAATTATTTAATGTGATTTATCACACCTTAATGTTCCGAAGGAACAATTCATGAAGCACAGCTTCAATTCATGCCGACGGCAATTCACGCATTTATGCAATTCATTTTACTTATTCTTCATTTTAAGAACAGAAATCGTTCTTACAGTCTTATAGCCAAGGGACTTATAAAGGCCGATAGCTCTTTCGTTGGTCGAAACAACTTCAAGCTCAGCAAAGCCGCGCTCCGACATAAGCGCGCGGTTTGTGGCGAAAATCGCAAGCTGACGGCCGAAGCCTAAATCCTGCGCCTCAGGAAGCACGCATAAGTTTTCGATATGGTTGCCCATCTCGATAGTTACAGCGGCGATAGGCTTGTCCTGAGAGTTTATTGCAAGGAAGGTCTCGCTTTCAAACATTTCCTCACGGTTGCCGTTAGGCACCATCTTAAATGGCTCGGCGCCGATCCTCTTACGCATTTCATAGAAAGCTTCGCCTAAAAGCTCATAGTAGCTTTCGTAATACTTGTCCTCATACGGCTCAAAAAGTGTGGCAGGAGTTGGCAGAAGCTCGTCATTATACACCATAGTATGTGTGGAAATCCAAGGCAGAAATCCTAATTTACCGCAGAAATAGATTGCGGCAAGGTCGTCTGCCAGAATACGGCATTCAAAGCTTTCGGCAGAATATCTCTCCTTTGCAAGGCGGGAGATACTGTGCCAGAGTGCTGTGCCTATGCCCTGACGGCGTACAGCCTTGTCGACAACAATGCCGACATCGATACGCTTGCCATAAGCAAAAGGTTGGAAAAATCCGAAAGCCACGATTTCATTATTGAGTTCGTAAACAAAAACTCTGCCCTCGTTGTGGGCGATTATATCTTCAATATTGAGAAGGATCTCTTTGGCGTTGTCCAGAGCGATCTTTTTTACTGTTTCAAGGTGTTCTTTCTTAAAAAGCTTGACCATATTACCTCCATAGGTACCCGAATTGCACCCTATAAATATACATTATAATTATAGCACAAAATATTTGATATTTCAATAAATTGACACTACTTTAACGCAGTTGTAAATGTGTATATAATATGGTATAATGAGTAAAAGCATAATTCGCTATGCGAGTAATCTTTTGTAGGGGACGGCGCCCTCGACGTCCCGTTATATTATAAGTAAAACAAATAATTTACATAACAAAGGAGAACTACTATGAAGATACTTATCACAGGTTTTGAACCATTCGGCGGCGAAAGCATCAATCCATCCTGGGAAGCTGTAAAGCTGCTCCCTGAAACACTTGACGGTCACGAAGTTGTGAGAAAAATGCTCCCTTGCGTATTCGTAAAGGCTGGCGATGTTCTCGACGCTCTTATAGAAGAACACAAGCCTGATTTTGTATTTTGCGTAGGTCAGGCAGGCGGCAGAGCAAATCTCACAGTTGAAAAGGTGGGCATCAACCTTATGGACGGCAGAATTGCCGACAACGAAGGCTTCCAGCCTGTCGACGAGCCTATCAAGGCTGACGGCGAAACTGCATACTTCTCCAATCTCCCTGTAAAGGCTGTTGTAAACGCTATCCGCGAAGCAGGCATTCCTGCCTCCGTTTCCTACACAGCAGGCACTTATGTATGCAATTACATTCTCTATACAACAATGTATCTTATCAATAAGAAGTACCCGAACATCAAGGGCGGCTTTATGCACATTCCTTTTGCTCCTGAGCAGGCTGTCACAAAGTCCCCAAGCACACCTACAATGCCTATTCCAATGATTGCAGAAGGCATCAAGGCAGCGGCAAAATATATCCTCACAAACGGCGAAGAACTCAAGGTCAACGAAGGCACAGAACACTAACAGCCGACCATGGGTCGGAGTTAAATTCGCCTGCGGCGAGTGAAATTGCCTTGCAGCAGTGAAATTCGGCTATGCCGAGTGAAATGTTTGCATGGCAAACGTTGCGGTGTCTCCGACGGATTTAATAGGTTAATTTTGAAAATATACCGCACATTAAAAAATGTTGGTGTAGGGGAGGGTCTCTGCACCCTCCCGAAATAGCCTCCCCTGTGCAAGGGGAGGTGGCTGAGTGTAAAGAAGTCGGAGGGGTTGTGCTTTATCAGATGTGATTTATCACACCTTAACTTTCCAAAGTATATTGTAGGGGAGGGTCTCTGCGCCCTCCCGAATCATATCAGCGTAGGGCGGGGGCTTGCTCCCGCCGAAAAACATCCTACATAAAAAAGGAGAATTAACATGAAAAAAATCGTTGCTGTAAATACAAGTCCGCGCACAGGCTGGAATACATCAACCCTTGTAAATGAAGCTGCAAAAGGCGCACAAAATGCAGGCGCGGAAGTTAAAATCTTCGACCTTTACAAGCAGGAAAAGTTCACAGGCTGTGTGTCCTGCTTCGGCTGTAAGCTTGCTCCAAACGAGGGCAAATGTGTCTGTCAGGATGGTCTCACACCTATCCTCGACGCAATAAGAGAGGCTGACGGCCTTATCATCGGCACACCGAATTATCTCAGCAATGTGTCCGCAGGCTTCCACGCTCTCCATGAGCGCCTTTACTTCCAGTATGTCACATATCAGAAGGAAAATCCAAGCTACGAGCACCGTAAAATCCCTGTGCTTTTCATTATGACAAGCGGCGCAGGCGATGCGGCTTACACTCCTGACGGCTACGGCCGCCTTGTTGAAGGCTATAAGCGCACACTCGGTATGATTGGTCCTGCAAAGGCTCTCATCAGCGCAGACGCATATCAGGTAAACGATTACTCTAAGTACAACTGGACACTCTTTGACCCTGAGGCAAAGAAGCTCCGTCATGACACAGTTTTCCCACAGCACAAACAGCAGGCGTATGAGCTGGGCGCTGAAATGGTCACATCTCCTTGGGAGGCATAGTATGTTCACACCGGTTTACATAATTGCAGGCATAATCATGTTTGCCGTCTTTTGCGTTTTCCAGTATTGGACGCTGAAAAACGGGCTGACAAGAAGCATCAAGGTTATGCCGCTGACATTCACGCTTATTGCAGTTTTTATGTGCCTTATGCTCTATTCGGGTGCATTCGGCGAAAGCAAGGCAATGCTCGGTTTCAAGGCAAACGAGCTTTATGGTCTTGCATTTGGCATGGTGTCTCTGTGCGCCCTCCTCGGCGATATTGCAGGCTGGATAGTGTATAAAGCCACAAATAAGAATACAAAACCTCAGCCAAAAAAGAAAAAGAAGAAGAAATAGCGAACATTTTCACCAAAATCCTGTCTGTATGTGTAGGAGATAAAAATCCCATTGCCTCCCTTGCTATTCACCCCAACGAGCAGGCTCGCCGGGGACCCCGTTTGGGAAGGGGGACCGCTTGCGGTGGATGAGGTGTAGCCGCAGGCGTTTATCAGATTGCGCCGCAGGCACATCAGTTTTTCGCTTTTCACTATTATCTTTTACTTAATTCAGCTACAGGGAGGGCACCCATGAAAAAGTTTATCACCATATCCTTTATAATCGCTCTTGTCATTGCCGTTGTGACCTGTAAC
>SVKW01000016.1 GCA_015068285.1 Oscillospiraceae bacterium
TTACATATTCGTCCTGCGCTTCGGCCGGAAGCTTCTCATAAAGCGCATATTCTTCTTTAAGAGTTGCAAATCTCTCTTCATTGAGAGATCTTTCCATTATTTCTTCACCGCTGTTGCCTGTATATTCACTTTCAAAAGTAAAATGCAGAACGAGTTCTCTTGCTGCTTTTCTGCTCATAATAACCCCCGATAAATATTTGTATTATTATTTTATAATTTAATTCATTATACCATATATATTATAATTATACAATATTTGAGCAAAAAAATAAACCCTTTGAAAGGGTTTATTTTCAAAATTTTATTCGCTTACCTTTGTTTCCTGCTTTGTATCAAAAACGATACCGTCGATAAGAACATTTACGCTCTTGATTTCAAGCTGAGCCATAGACTCAATTGTGTTCTTGATATTCTGCTGAAGTCCCTGAGCAACAGCCTTGATATCATGGCCGTATTTAACAAGGATAGCAATATCAACATTGCAGCCGTTATCCTCAGAGAATGAAATTTTTATTCCCTTGCCCTTAGCCTTCTTTGTAAAGAAGTCTGCGATGTCTGCTGCAGAGTTAACTGTTGCAATAGATGCAACACCTTCTGTTTCCAATGTAATGTTGTTGACAAGAGTAGCGATAACATCCTCAGAAATTCTGACGCTGCCGCTTTCTTCTGCATATACCAGATATTCTTTATTTTCGTTCATATTTTCAATTTCTCCTGATTTTCTTAGAGTATGTATATATTATAAGCTATAACAGGAAAAATTGCAAGTATTTTATGCTGTTTCTATCACTTTAACCTGTTCTGCGGTAAGATTTGTTTCGTTCAGAACGATTTCCTTGATTCTTGCAAGGTCGGTATTCTGCAGCCCTTCATTTGTTTTTTCCACTATTACATTTGCACCTTCGTCGTTAATAAACACAACGCACTGTCTGTAGCCCTTCGCCACCACAAGACTTTCAATACGAGCTTCCTTTTCTGCATTTTCAGCAAGGTCACCCATAGCCGCAACCGCAGTTGCCTTAGCATCTTCCGATGCATTGGCATTATTCGCAGTTTCCGAAAGAATGTTTACAGATTCATCTCTCGCTTTCTGCCTTGCAAGTCTTGCTTCCGAAAAATAATCGCTCGGTACGGGTGAAATATTAGGGTTATCCTTTGCTGTGAGGCGGACTTCGCTTTCTTCAATCTGCTCTGTTTCGTCAACAAGCTTTGCTTCACCTAAAATTTTACTGTCTTCAAATTCTCCTGCCTCGTTATACTCTGCATCCGGCCTATCTTTTGTATAGCTCCAATTAAGATAAACAGCCATGCAAAGCATAAGCGCCACAACGGAATAAACCGCACTTTTTTTCTTTGCCACCATAGTCTCCTCCTATTTTTTCATTTTTGAAATTATAATATTTTTAGAGTTTATGCCTGTAAGAGCCTTCACCGCTTCGGTTATTTCCAGTCTGACCCTACTGTTATCCCCTCCGTCACACACGATAAGCGCCCCCTTGTATACTGGTGATTCAGTATACTCCACAAGAGCCTTTTGTGTTCCGTTTTCATTTACCATAACGATTTCCGTTTGTTCATCGCCTTCTTTTGCATATATATTCTGCTCGCTGTTCTTTAATGACAATATCACCTCAGCTTTTCCTACTCCATCTATTTTTTCCAATGCGTTTTTTATCTGCACTTCCATTTTTTCTCCATAATCGGTTTCCATGTATGTGCGGATATCTTCCCCATCTTTACTGTTTCCGCTGAAAATCACCAGCGCAACTCCAAGCACAAATACCACAAGCGGGTACTTATATTTATCAAAAAATACATTTATATATTCCGGAATTGCAAAACTATTTTTCAATTACATTCACCTCGTCGACACCGTAGGTATTCATTATTTCTCTTTTTATAAATCCTATTCCCTGCTCGCTTTTAAAATCACCAATGAGCTCGATCTTTTCTATTTCGACCTGTTCATTTTCAACTTTAAGGCTTATTTCAACCTCCCCATCCGCCCCGTATTTTTGGCATATTTCCGTTATATCTTTTTCAATATATGACGATATTCCCTCGTTCAATCCGATGTTGAACATTTTTTCACCTTCCTCCACCCCCTGCTCTATTTCAGAAATATCGTATAATGGTGTAAAATTATTTATTGCTGCTCCGCCGATTTTCCCGGTTATAAAAACCAGCATCCCCAATGCGCATGAAAACCTTACCAGATTGCCCGATGCACCATTTCCCGAAGCAAATGTTATACCGCCGTATACTATTGTCAGCACTATAAGGTTTTTCAGAATTCCTGTCATTTTATCCTCCCAGAACCAAGATCGAAACGGCCACCGACATTATTACACCTCCCGATGCAGCCGCAAGCATTCCCAGCGCCATGGAATATCCATCCGAAATACCGGTTATCGCCTGTGATAATGTATCCGAAGTAAATGCATCCGCTATGACACCGGCAACTTTAAACAGCACCATATTGATAAAAAGCTTCACAAACGGACTCAATGCAAAAAACAAAACGGCAATAACTCCAAGTACTCCTATTGAATTTCTTATAACACCTGCTCCCGCTATAACGCTTTCCGTTACGCCTGCAACGGCAGATCCGATACCCGGTAAAACAGATACCGCTGCCTTTGCCGCTTTCACAGCCGCAGTATCTGCTGCCGAAGTTATGCACCCCGATAGTGTCAGATAAAATGATATACCCATCAGGCATATTTTCACTATAAAAAACACGCTGTTTTTCATTGCATCAGCCATTCCCGAAGCAATTTTATTGTCGCCTGCCACTCCTGCGCATTTCAATAATATGTATGCAAATATGAGCACAAAAATCAGATTTTCTGCCACCGCACAGCAAACGCTTGTATACGCGACTGCACCGCCGGTTATTCCGACAGCAGATATTGACTTGCCTGCACAGCTTGCCCACATCGCCAGCAAAGGAAACATAACTTTTGAAAACACGCCTATATCTGCTATGGCATTTTTGCTTTCATTTATAATGCTTTTTGTATCTGCCATTGTCAATATTAGCAAAAGACATATTCCGGCTATCTCAACTATCTTTCCGCCTTTATAATCTTCGTCGGCTTTTTTAAATACACCTGCCACTGCGCATATTCCGCACACAAGCAATATGCTTGCACTCTTTTTCAGTCCATTTGTAAGCTCATCCTTTATTTTGCCTTTAGTTTCTGTTATCAGCTTACTATATGAATTCTTGATTCCCTCTGCGTTTCCGTTACCTGCTTCAAAAGGAAGCTTTTCAAGAAACTCTTCCGGCACTTCATTTGCAAAAGAAACAAACGAAACACTTACAGCCAATATTAAGTATATAACAATTTTTCTCATATTATATTACCTATGTTTTCCACAAGACTGGTTATCAGCGGCATAACAGAGGTCAGCGCACACAATACACCTATTATATCTGCAATATGGCCTATTGCTTTTGCGCCTGAGTCAACGCATATATCCGATATTATTTTCATAACAGTTGTAATTCCAAGCACTTTCACCACGGGCAATATGAATTTTTCGCTTTCACTTTTCCCGAAATACCTGCTGATTTTCCCCATCATATCTGCAACAGACGGAAATATTGTCAGGCATAATAACGATATTACCGCAATAATAAAAACAGCTTCAAAATCGGGGATTTTTTCCTTTACAAATCCGAGAATCACAACAGAAACTGATATAATCATTATGATTTTGTATATATTTTCCATATCAGAATCCAAATGCCGCTCTTATAGCATCAAACAACTTGCTGATTTCCGTTATCATTATCATCATTACCGATACAAGACCTGCAAGAGTTGTCATCATCGCCTGATCATCTCTTCCTGAACGAATGAGCAGCTGATTCAATACCGCAACAACAATACCTATTCCTGCCACCTTGAATATAAGGTCCATATCCATGTTTCACCTATATCACCACAAGCGCTATGACTATTCCGAAGCTCAGTCCCAATGCTCTGTAAAGTCTGCCTCTTTCTTTCAATTCCCTGTTGCTTTCAGTCCACTGCATATTTATCAGTTCTCTTATGTTTTTCACCATCTGCGCTTGTTCAAGAGTATCATATTTTCCCAAAACACCGGCAAGGGTATTTATCACTTCAATGTCCTCTTTTGTTATCCCCTTATGTTTTATTGTTTCAAAGCCTTTTTCAAATGCTTTAGCTATACTCTCATTGTTTTTTATATTTTTATGTACCTCTTTCCAGAATTCAGATGCATATCCTTTCACTCTGCGCGCTATGCTGTTTGTAGCATCAATCAGATTTGCTCTTTTAAAGACTATCTCTGCCTGCAGAATATCTGTGGCAGCAAGCATTTCTTTAAGAATTTCACATCTGTTTTTCAGCATTCTATATATGTAGCTTCCTAAAAATCCTGACGAACCGATTATCATCAGTATTCCCATTATTTTTACCATTTTGTCCTCCTTTTTCATAGAGAATAATCTCTCTGCCTTTTTCACTTTGTTTTATTTTGATGATATAATCAAATATATCTGCCTCCATAATTTTGCGATAGATGCTTCGTTTATACAGCTCATCAACACTTCCGCAATGCGCTGTCGCAATAAGCGATGCCCCCATATACGAAGATTTTACAAGAGTTACAGCATCTTCTTCATGTGTAATTTCATCAAATGCTATATATTCAGGCGACATACTTCGTATAAGTATGTCTGTCGACTTTTCCTTATCTCCTCCGCTTATTATGTCTGTATTTTGTCCGACATCAAATGCAGGCTTGCCGCCGCTGCATGCCGCAATTTCAAACCGCTCATCACAAAGACCAACTCTTATGCCGGATTTTGATATTCTCATCACTAAGTCGCGAAGAAATGTTGTCTTTCCTCCTCCTGCTTTTGAGATGATGAGAATGTCCGGCCGTTTATCCCAATCTATCATTTTGAATATTTCTTCTGATACACCGTTTATCTGTTTGGCTATGCGTACGTTCAGCGAAGAAATATCGGTAATCGTGCGTATTTCATCGTTTTCCTCAATAACTGTTCCTGAAACGCCCATTCGTCCACCATGCGGAAGCGAAATGAATCCTTGTTTAATCTGATGATTATATGAGTGAAATGAAGATTTTGTAGCAAGCTCAATGCACCTTTCAATATCTTTGTCCTCAACTATAACTGGCAGACCGTCAAGGCATATAGTTTTGTTTTTTCCGCCTATAGTAACTGCAAATTGTCTGCCGAGCCGTATTCTGAATTCCTCAGCCTTCTCTTTTTCCTCCTCTGTCAGAGTATATGCTGCTCTCCACAGTTTTTCAGACAATATGCCTGTGGATAATGCAAAGCATTTCAGAAGATATTTGTCCATTTCCATCGCCTTTCCTTTCGTTTGCTAAACTATATGGACAAGGCATTAAATTTATGACAAAAGAAAAAGCAGCCATACTTTCGCATGACTGCTTTCTTCATTTTATTCTATTTTCCAAGATATTCAAGTATTTCTGCGGCATTTGTATCCGGCTTTACCTTTGGCATTATTTTTTCTATATTGCCATTTTCATCAATGATAAATGTTGTTCGCACAACACCCATACTGACTTTGCCGTAAAGCTTCTTCTCCTGCCAAACGCCATAAGCCTGGATTGCTTCAAGCTCTTTATCGGAGATAAGGATAAACGGCAAATCGTGCTTCTCGGCAAACTTCTTATGGGAAGCAACGCTGTCCTTGCTTACACCGATTACAACAATATCATTATCTTTAAAGCTTTCATAAGCTCCGGCAAAGGCGCAAGCCTGCCGTGTGCAGCCCGGTGTATTATCCTTTGGATAAAAGTACAATACAACTTTCTTTCCGAGAAAGTCCGAAAGTGACACCATATTTCCATCTTTGTCAGGCAATGTAAATTCCGGAGCCTTCATTCCAACTTCAAGCATATTATTCCTCCTGAATTAAAGGTATTTTACCATTTCTGCCTTGTCTTTCTTCTTTTCATGTAAAGGAGACGGCACAGCATCTTCGGCAGCATAGCCTATCGGGAACAATGCTATAAGGTTGTATTCTGCCATTTCAGGATACTTTTCCTTAAGCATATTTGCATCAAAATGTCCTACCCACGTTGTTTCAAGGCCTTCGGCATGAATTGCCAGCATGATCTGTGTTGCAACGATAGCACCGTCCACATCGGCAAAGTTTTTCTTGTCAAACTTTCTGACCCATGCAGTTTTTTCATCAGCCCCCACAACAAGAGCGACCTTTGTGCCGAACATATATGGTGTGATTTCGTTTACGGCATTGACCGCTTCTTCCGACTGAACAACCCAGATTTTATATGGCTGGTAATTGCAGGCAGTTGGCGCACAAAGACCTGAATCGATAATTCTTTCAATTTTTTCCTTTTCTACAGGCTTGTCAGAAAACTTTCTGCAGGAATATCTTTCTTTAGCAAACTTCAAAAAATCCATAATACCCTCCTTATGGTCTCAGCTTGTGGAGCAATGGCTCAAAAACCACGCCTCGTACTATAAAATCTTCAACGCCATAGGAATATTCCATAGCGTAGCTTACAAATTCAGTTGCAGCCTTTGCGCTTTCAATAAGACTTACGCCGTTGAGCATCTTACCGCAGAGTACGCTTGTGAATGTATCACCTGTGCCATGCATATTTGTAGGCAGCTTCTTCTGCTTGATAATTTCAAAATCACCGTTTTCATTGAGAACACTTGTGTAAAGCATTTCACCAAACGGAGCACCTGTGAGCACGATATTCTTTGCTCCCAGCTTCTGGAGCTTTTCACAGACGATTTTAAGATTTTCTTCTGTAATTTCAAAGCTGTCGTAATCTTCTTCGATAAGGATAAGCGCTTCTGTGAGGTTTGGTGTGAGCACATCGGCAGCCTTTGCGATTTCGCGCATCTTCCTGCACATTTCATCATCGAAAGTCTTATAGCGTTTGCCGTTGTCACCCATTACAGGGTCGATGACAAAGAGCTTAGGCTTGAACATATCCTTCATCGCAATGACAATATCAATCTGCTCTTTTGAGCCAAGGAAACCGCTGTAAATACCGTCAAGCTTTACACCGATATCAACCCAATGCTTGAGATATGCAGGGATTTCCGTTGTATAGTCGGTCATATGAAAGCCTTTGATGCTTGTATTTGTCGAAAGATTTGCTGTTGGTACCGGGCACACTTCAACGCCGCAGGCAGACATAACAGGAATTACTACTGTAAGAGCACACTTGCCGTAGCCTGCCATATCATGGACAGCGCACACTCTTGGTACATGTATCATAATCATTCACCTCAAAAAACTATTTTTTATTATAATAACACACTTTCAGACACTTGACAACAGGTTTTATTTATGATAATATTGTATGCAGTAAAATATGAAATTCTATGACGAGACCACGAAGATCTTGTACACAGAAACACCAGAGATGTTTTGCCGTGGCTGAAAGCGAAGCTTGTTTTTGAAGATCTTTACCATCCTCCGAGAAGTGCTGTGGTAAAAAAACAGCAACGTCTAACCAGCGTTACTCGGTCCTGAGCGGCAGGCTCTTTTTAGGTCTGCAATCAGAGTGGAACCACGGATATGTATTATTCGCCTCTGTACTTCACAGGGGCGTTTTTTATTTTTACTAAAAATTTTTAATCTATATAAGGAGAAAGAAAAATGCTTAACATCACACTTAAAGATGGTTCAGTTATTTCTGTACCAGCTGACTCAACTGCATTGGACGCTTGTAAGCAGATCTCTGAGGGCCTTGCACGTGCTGCTCTCGCCTGCGAGATCAATGGTGAGCTCATGAGCCTCACAACTCCTCTCAAGGACGGCGATACTCTCAACATCCTTACTTTCGATTCCGAAGGCGGCAGATGGACACTTCGTCACTCCGCAGCTCACGTTATGGCTCAGGCTGTAAAGCGCCTCTACCCTAACACAAAGTTCGCTATCGGTCCTGCTATCGAAAACGGTTTCTACTATGACTTCGACAGCGATGTAACTTTCACACCTGAACACCTTGAAAAAATCGAAGCTGAAATGAAGAAGATCGTCAAGGAAGCTCTTCCTATCGTAAGAAGCACTCTCCCAAGAGAAGACGCTATTAACTTCATGAAGGAAAAGGGTGAACCATACAAGGTTGAACTTATCGAAGATCTCCCAGAAGATTCCGAAATTTCCTTCTATACACAGGGCGAATTCACAGACCTCTGCGCAGGCCCTCACCTTCCTGACACAGGCCGCATCAAGGCTTTCAAGCTGACAAGCGCAACAGGCGCTTACTGGCGCGGCGACAGCTCCCGCAAGATGCTTCAGCGTATCTACGGTACAGCATTTATGAAGAAGGCTGATCTCGATGCTCATCTCGAAGCTATCGAAGAAGCAAAAAAGCGCGACCACAACAAGATCGGCCGTGAACTCAAGTACTTCACAACAGTTGACTATATCGGCCAGGGTCTCCCTATCCTTCTTCCAAAGGGCGCAAGAGTTATCCAGCTTCTCCAGAGATTTGTAGAAGACGAAGAACAGAGACGCGGCTATCTCCTCACAAAGACACCTTACATGGCTAAGAGCGACCTTTACAAGATTTCCGGTCACTGGCAGCACTACCGTGACGGTATGTTCGTTCTCGGCGATCCAGACGATGAAACAAAGGAAGTTTTCGCACTCCGTCCAATGACATGCCCATTCCAGTTCCAGGCATATCTCAACGAAATGCGTTCTTACAGAGATCTTCCTCTCCGCTATAATGAAACATCCACACTCTTCAGAAACGAAGATTCCGGCGAAATGCACGGTCTTATCCGCGTTCGTCAGTTCACAATTTCCGAAGGTCACCTTGCTTGCCGTCCTGACCAGCTCAAGGAAGAATTCACAGGCTGCGTAGACCTCGCTAAGTTCATGCTCGACACAATCGGCCTCGGCGAAGACGTTTCCTACCAGTTCTCCAAGTGGGACGAAAACAACAAGGAAAAATATATCGGCACAAAGGAACAGTGGGATGCTGTTCAGGGCGAAATGAAGACAATCCTTGACGAAATGGGCATCGTTTACAAGGAAGTAGACGGCGACGCTGCTTTCTATGGTCCAAAGCTCGACATTCAGATCAAGAATGTACACGGCAAGGAAGACACACTTATCACAGTTCAGATCGACTTCCAGCTTGCTGAACAGTTCGGCATGGAATACACAGATTCCGACGGCTCCAAGAAGCACCCATACATCATCCACAGAACATCTATCGGCTGCTATGAACGTACACTTGCCCTCCTCCTCGAAAAGTATGCAGGTGCACTTCCACTCTGGATGGCTCCAGAACAGGTTCGTATCCTCCCTGTTACAGACAGAACTCTTGAATACTCCAAGGGTATCCAGAAGAAGCTCCAGGCTATGGGCGTAAGAGTTGAAATCGACTCCAGAAGCGAAAAGGTCGGCTACAAGATCCGTCAGGCTCAGCTTGAAAAGGTTCCTTATATGCTGGTTCTCGGTGATAAGGATGAAGAAGCAGGTACTGTTTCTGTAAGAAACCGCAAGGACGGCGAAACAGAAGTAATGACACCAGAAGCATTCTTCGAAAAAATTGAAAAGGAAATTAAGGAGAAAGTTAAATAATGGCACAGGACAAGAAACTCGTTACTGCGATCACTCCTATGGATGTTGATTTTGCGCAGTGGTATACAGATATCGTTAAGAAGGCAGAGCTCTGCGACTACTCTTCCATGAAGGGCTGCGTTATTCTCAGGCCTTATGCTCAGGCAATCTGGGAAAACATTCACAACATTTTCGATGGCATGATCAAGGAATCCGGCCACGAAAACGTTGCAATGCCTCTCTTCATTCCTGAAAGCCTTCTTCAGAAGGAAAAGGATCACGTTGAAGGCTTTGCACCTGAAGTTGCATGGGTAACACACGGCGGCTCCGAAAAGCTCGAAGAACGTCTCTGCGTTCGTCCAACATCCGAAACACTCTTCTGCGAACACTTCTCTCATATCGTTCACTCTTACAGAGATCTTCCAAAGCTCTACAATCAGTGGTGCTCCGTTGTTCGTTGGGAAAAGTCCACACGTCCATTCCTCAGAACACGTGAATTCTGGTGGCAGGAAGGTCACACTGTTCATGAAACAGAAGCAGAAGCAAGACAGGAAACACTCCAGATTCTTGACAACTATGCAGAACTCGCTGAAAAGTATCTCTGCATGCCTGTTATCAAGGGCAGAAAGACAGACAAGGAAAAGTTTGCCGGCGCAATGGAAACTTACACAATCGAAGCTATGATGCACGACGGTAAGGCTCTCCAGAGCGGTACTTCCCACTATTTCGGCGACGGCTTTGCAAAGGCATTCGACATTTCCTTCGCAAACCGTGAAGGCGGCATGTCTTACGCTCATGAAACATCCTGGGGTATCTCCACACGTCTCATCGGCGGTATCATCATGACACACGGTGATGACAGCGGTCTCGTTCTCCCACCTGCTGTTGCTCCAATTCAGGTTGTTATCATTCCTGTTGCTTCCCATAAGCCAGGCGTTCTCGACAAGGCTCGCGAAGTTGCTCAGACACTCAAGGCTGCAGGCATCAGAGTAAAGGTTGACGACACAGACAACTCCCCAGGCTGGAAGTTTGCTGAATACGAAATGAAGGGTGTTCCACTCCGTCTTGAAATCGGTCCTCGCGATATCGAAAACAACGCTTGTGTTCTCGTTCGCAGAGACAACCGTGAAAAGACAGTTACATCTCTTGACGGTCTTGCAGACAGCGTAAAGGCAATGCTCGATGTATTTGCCAAGGCTATCTACGACAAGGCAAAGGCAAACATGGACAACAACACAATCAAGGCTACAACTCTTGAAGAAATGAAGAACAACATTTCCGAAAAGCCACGCTTTGTCAAGGCTATGTGGTGCGGTGATCTTGCTTGTGAAGAAAAGATCAAGGAAGAAACAGGTATGCCATCCCGCTGTATGCCATTCGAACAGGAACACATCTCCGATGTATGCCCTGTTTGCGGCAAGCCAGCTAAGCACATGGTAGTATTCGGTATCGCATACTAATTCAATATAAAATTAAAAGGCAGGTTGATTAACCTGCCTTTTCTTTATTTGATTTTCTTATTTAATGCTGAGTAAATATTCAAAAATTCGATAATTACTCATTTTCCTGTGCAGCGTAGCATCTGCACTGTTCTGTGCCGGCATCTTCACAGATACCTTCGATTGTTATATCCTGATCACGCATATAATTTATATACTTGACGCCAAAGTCGCTGAGCGCGTCAAGCACCGCTGTCAGTTCCTCACCAATCGGACTGAGTGAATACTCAACATGAGGCGGAACTACAGGAAAAACTGTTCTTACAATGAGTTTATCCTCTTCAAGACGCCTGAGCTGCTTTGTAAGAGTTGCCTGTGTTAAACCTTTGAGATATTTGCAAAGCTCATTAAAACGGAGCGGACCATTTTTGAGATAACACAGAATAAGTATTGCCCATTTACCTGAAAGCACCTTTTGTGCAGTCACATAAGGACATTTACAGAACATTTCCTGTTCAAATTCGTTGTCTGTATGCTTCATATTTCCTCCTTAGTATCTTAAAAGATACTAACCCAATTTTAAAATCGTACTTGTAATTTTGTTGCTTTAAGTATATTATAATATTAGCATAATGTCAACAAGAAATTTTATCAGGTGATCTATATGTCAGATATAATTCTTAAACTTGAAAATATATCCAAGAGTTTCGGTGACACCCATGTTCTCAAGGGTATAGACCTCGAGGTGAGAAAGGGAGAATTTGTCACTTTGCTCGGTTCTTCCGGCTGCGGCAAGACAACCACTCTTCGTATCATTGCCGGTCTTGAAACAGCAGACAACGGCAAGGTTTATCTCAACGGCGCAGATGTCACAGACCTTGAGCCAAACAAGAGAAATGTAAACACAGTTTTCCAGAATTACGCCCTCTTCCCTCATCTCAACATTTTCGATAACATAGCTTACAGCCTCAAGCTCAAAAAGGTTGATAAGGCTGAAAGAAAACGCATCGTAACGGATGCTCTCGCTCTTGTTCAGCTTGAGGGCTATGAAAAGCGTACTCCCGGTGAGCTTTCCGGCGGTCAGCGTCAGCGTATTGCCATTGCAAGAGCTATCGTAAATAAGCCTGATGTTCTTCTTCTCGATGAGCCTCTCGGTGCGCTCGACCTGAGCTTACGCCGCCAGATGCAGCTTGAGCTCAAAAAGCTCCAGAAGCAGCTGGGCATTACATTTATTTATATCACACATGACCAGGAAGAAGCTCTCAATATGTCCGACCGAATTGCGGTTATGCGTAACGGCAATTTCGAGCAGATAGCTCACCCTAACGATATTTACAACAACCCTCGTACATCTTATGTTGCTTCCTTTGTAGGCTCTGCAAATGTTCTTTCCGGTATCGTTGAAAAGGTTAATGACGGTGTTGCAAAAGTTGTCACACCTTACGGCGTATGTTTTGTAAACTGTGGAAAATATACTGTAGACGCTGATCAGAAGGTCAATTTTGCAGTTCGCGGCGAAAATATCCGTATTGATACTGCAGATTCCGAAACAGGGCTTTCGGCAGTTGTTTCCGATGTAAACTTTGTCGGCAATATGCTCAGAACTACACTCAAACTTTCCGATGGCAATGAAGTTGTTGCCACAAAGCATGGCATTACATCTGAATATTCAGCAGGTCAGGAAGTTAAGTTTACATTTGAGCCGTCCTCCGCTGTATTTGTAGATATGGAGTAGGCCTATGAAAAACAAAAACTCCTCCAAAATGTCGCTGGCAATGCTGGCTCCCATATATATATTTACGATAGCGTTTGTTGCTCTCCCTATAATATATATGTTTGTCCTGAGTTTTCTCAAGCAGGCTGAGTCATGGGGCGTTGTATACGAATTTACACTCAAAAATTACCTTGATATTTTAGAACCTATTTATCTTACAACTTTTATCGAGTCTTTCAAGCTTGCAGTTCTCACTACTTTGCTTGTCATAATTATCGGCTATCCTTTTGGTTATTTTATGGCAAAGCTTTCAGCAAAGTGGCGCGGCAGGATGATGCTTCTTCTTATGGTTCCTTTCTGGACCAATTCTCTTATCAGACTTTACGGCTGGATCATCATCTTCCGTGCAAATGGTCCTCTCGATAAAATTCTGATGTTTCTGGGCATAACTCAGGAGCCGCTCAAGCTTCTCTATACATATCCTGCCGTCGTAGTCGGTATGGTTTACGCTCTCGTTCCGTTTATGATTCTCGCCGTTTATTCCAGCGTTGAAAAGATGGACTGGAGCCTTGTCGAAGCTTCGCGCGATCTCGGTGCTTCTGCATTTGAAGCATTCCGCACAGTAACTCTTCCGCTTACACTTCCGGGTCTTCTCTCCGGCATTATTCTCACTTTTGTTCCTTCCATGGGTCTCTTCTTCATTGCAGATATTCTCGGTGGCAACAAGGTCGTTCTCGTCGGTAATGTAATTCAGGAACAGCTTATGAAGGCGCACAACTGGCCATTTGCAGCGGCTCTCGCCGTAATTCTTATGCTTATGACAAGTATTCTTATCTACACATATCGCAAAATCACAAAGGTCAATGAACTGGAGGGCATCTTATGAGAAACAAGACTAAACTGCCCAACATTTATCTTGGCATAGTGATGTGCCTTATGTATCTGCCTATTCTGCTTGTTATCATCTTTTCTTTCAATGAAAGCAAGATTACATCTGTATGGGCTGGCTTCTCCCTCAAATGGTACAAGGAGCTTTTCAACGACAGTTCAATGTTTGATGCTCTTGTCAACAGCCTTATTTTAGGCGCCTGTTCTTCCCTTGCTGCCGGTGTTATCGGCACTCTCGGTGCTGTTGGTATGTCAAGAAAGCATCTTAAGGCAAACGGCATCATCGAATATGTATCCACGCTTCCTATTATGATACCTGAAATCATTCTCGGTATGGTTTTCCTTGTATTTTTCTCACTTATTGGTTTGCCATTCGGTATGACTTCGCTTATCATCGCACATACAACATTCTCCATCCCGTATGTTTTTATGCTTGTAAAAGCAAGACTTGTCGGTATAGACAAGAGTTATGTCGAAGCCGCCCGTGATCTTGGCGCATCAGAAGCAAGGGCGTTCTGGGACATCACAGTTCCTCTTGTAACTCCGGCTATTCTTTCCGGTATGATGCTTGCCTTTGCAATGAGCTTTGACGATGTTATCATAAGCACATTCGTCACAGGTGCAAAGACAACAACTCTCCCGCTCAAGATTTACACACAGCTCAAGACAGGTATTTCCCCTAAAATCAACGCTATATGCACGCTCATGTTTGTTGTGACACTTGCATTGGTTATCGGCTCACAAATGTTAAACAAAAACAATAAAAAATAAAACAAAAGGAGACACAAAATGAAAAGACTCATCTCTCTTTCCCTCGCGCTTGTTCTCTGCCTTTCCCTCTTTGCAGGCTGCTCTGCTGAAGAAGAAAGCAAGACAATGACACTCTTCACATGGGAAGGTATGTTCCCACAGGAAGTTCTCGATGGTTTCACAAAAGAAACAGGCATCGAAATCAACTATGTAAACTTCGACTTTGACGAAACAATGCTCGCTAAGCTCGAAGCTGCAGAAGGCGGCGAATATGACCTTATCATCGCTGACGACTACATCATCGAAACAGCTATTGCTCAGGGTCTCGTTCAGAAGCTCGACAAGTCCAAGATTTCCAAGATCGGCAATGTAAACCCATTCTATCAGGGTCAGTTCTTCGATCCAAACGATGAATACACAGTTCCATACGGCGCAGGTGTTATGGCTCTCGCATATAACCCAGCAAACGTAGAAAAGGAAATCACAAGCTACGAAGATCTCTGGGATGCTTCTCTCTCCGAAAAGATCGGCGTTGTTGGTAACTACCGCGTTGTAAACGGTATGGCTCTCAAGACAATGGGCGAAAGCTATAACACAAATGATGTTGCAGTTATTGAAGAAGCTGGCGCAAAGATGCTTGAGCTTGCTCCAAACATCCGCCTGATCAAAGACGATAACATTCAGGACGACCTTATCTCCGGCGAAATCGATGTAGCTGTTATGTACACATCTCAGGTAACAATGGCTATGCTCGCTAACCCTGATCTCAAGGTTGTATTCCCGGAAGAAGGCTTCGGTTTTGGTGTTATGGCTCAGTTCATTCCATCCAAGGCTCCAAATGCTGAAAACGCTCACAAGTTCATCGACTACATTCTCCAGCCTGAAATTTCCAAGCAGTGCTATGAATGGATGGGCTACTACTGCACAAATGCAAAGGCTGATGAACTCATTGATGACGCTTACAAGAGCTTCCTTACACTTCCAGAAGGCATTGATGCTTCCTCCGCCGAAATGATTGAAAATATCTCTGCAGAAGCTGATGCTGCACATACAAAGGTATGGACAGAATTCAAGGCTGCTTGCGGTCAGTAATACTTACATAAACTTAAAGCGTACTCTTCGGAGTACGCTTTTTTATTGCATTATTTTGATATTTTTTGTAAAATAGTTGTAAGATTTCCCTTTATAATCTGTGTATATGTGTGAAAGGAGATGATAACTCTGGATGATTTAAAGATAATTCAGCTTTTCTGGGATAGAAACGAAGATGCTATAGCCGAAACATCATTGAAATACGGAAGTTACTGCCGCTCTATCGCACATAACATACTTGGAAATAATGAAGATGCAGAGGAATGTGTCAGCGATACGTTCCTGCAGGCATGGAACTCTATACCACCTCATAAGCCCGCCTTTCTTCGCGCTTTTCTCGGCAAAATAACACGTAATTTATCATTCAATAAGTATAATTATCTTCACGCAGATAAACGAGGAAATGGTGAGCTTCCTGTCATTTTAGACGAATTATCCGAATGTATCGGCACTTCATCTGATATAGAGAAGGCTATTGAATCAAAAGAGCTATCGATGGCGATAAACAATTTTGTTTGCTCTCTACCCCATCGTGACGGCAATATTTTTATAAGAAGATACTTTTTCAATGAATCTGTAAAAAACATAAGTGCGCAATATAACATTACTGAGAACAATATTTCTGTCATTCTCAACCGCACCAGAGCAAAGCTCAGAAAACAGCTTATAAAGGAGGGATACATAGATGAACGTTAACCAATTATATATGGCTTTTAATGACCTTGACGATGACCTTATCATCAGGAGTGAAAACAAAGCTTCAAATCGTATTTCCCTTGGCACTAAACGTCGTTTCTCCATCAGTCTGATTGCATCTGTTCTTATGCTCCTTATGGTAGGCGCTGGTGTTGCAGCTATGGTCTACAGCGACAGCATTCAGCATTGGTTTGGGCACTACTGGGAATTTCTTACAGGGCACGAAATGAGCGTTGCTCATTCTTCGCTTATTGACCATCTCAGCCAGCATATCGGTATAAGCCAGACCATAGATGATATTACAGTTACCGTCGACTCTGCCACTGTCGGAGATGACAGCTTTTTCCTTCTTGTCAAAACTTCCGGCATTAAGCTTTCTGATAGATATGGCTATAGTTTCGACAAAATGTATATTGATATTTCTCCTGACCCTTGGGGTGATAATGCGGGTATGGGCTCATTCGGTGCCGATTTTCACGGTGTCGACCATAATGGAGAAGGTCTGTTTCTTTTCAGTCACGAATATACAACAAACGGTGATATCATAACCGACCCTCTCGATATAACCCTTTCTCTTGGCAACATATCTATGTTTAAATCGGGAAATAATGAGGTTGTCGCAGAAGGTCCATGGGAATTTACTTTCACTATAAATCCAAATACTCTGGATGATATTATCACGCTTCCAGACACAGAGGTAATGGCATTTGACCACACAATTGATGAATATACAGAAATACCTGTTACTATCAGTAACATCGAAATCAACTGCACCTCCCTGCGTTTTTCATATAATTACAAAGGCGGTACTTTAACTGTTGACTCACATATTTATGCTATCCTCAATGACGGTCAGGAAATCAGCATTTCAGGGGGCAGCGGCACAGTAGATGGTGACATTCTGAACAATGTCTATCGGTGGATAATTCCTATCGAGCCTGATGAGCTTTCTGCAATAAAAGTTGGGAACACAGTGCTTTCTGTACCATAAATAGTGCTTCAAAAAGGCTTCATCGTATTAAAACCGATGAAGCCTTGATTTTGTTTTGTTTTAATGATATATTATAGTTATACTATATTTCCGAGGTGATATTATGCCTTTTGAGATAATCCGCGCTGATATAACTCAGCTCAATGTCGATGCAATAGTAAACGCCGCAAACTCACAGCTCATGGCAGGCGGAGGTGTCTGCGGCGCTATATTCAAGGCTGCCGGAGCTTCAAAGCTTCAGGAAGCCTGCAATAAAATAAGCTATTGTGATACTGGTGATGCTGTTATTACTAATGGCTTTAATTTGCCTGCAAAGTATGTTATCCACGCTGTCGGGCCAATCTGGCAGGATGGAAACAGAAGCGAGCCACAGCTTCTTTATTCTGCATATACCCGTTCACTTGAGCTTGCAAAAGAGCATAAGCTTGAAAGCATAGCATTCCCTCTTATTTCATCGGGAATCTATGGTTTTCCTAAGGCTTCTGCCCTTAAAATCGCTGTAAATGCCATTACCGATTTTCTCATTGATAATGATATGTATGTTTATCTTGTTATTTTTGACAAGAGCTCCTTCGATATCGGCGAAAAGCTTTTCAGCGGTATTAAATCATATATCGATGATAATTATGTCAATGCCCATACTTTATCTCGCCGTGAAAGGTTGAGCATCGAAAATTTCCATGTGGATGACTGTGCTTCCCCTGCTCTGTCCGCTTCATCTTTTCTGGTTGATGCAGTTAAAAGTCTGGACGAAAGCTTTTCCCAGATGCTTCTCAGAAAAATAGATGAATCTGGAATGACAGATGCACAGTGCTATAAAAAAGCCAATATCGACCGTAAATTATTCTCCAAAATTCGCAGTGATGTGAATTACAGACCGAGCAAACAGACTGCTCTTGCATTTGCAATTGCTCTCGAATTATCTTTGAGCGAAACCAATAACCTTCTCAAAAAAGCCGGATATGCCCTTTCCCATTCCTACAAATCTGACGTAATTATCGAGTTCTTTATTAAAAACAGGAACTACAATATTTTCGAAATCAACGAGGCATTATTTGCCTTCGATCAGCCACCTCTCGTTGGGTAATTTGTCGCTTTTCGTGCGACCATTTTGTAAGTAAATACTATTATAATATGACTGTAAGTTAGTTCTTGCAGTCATATTTTTTCAGGAGGTATAATATGAAAAATCTTACAGAACTGGTCTTTATACTCGACAGAAGCGGCTCAATGCACGGGCTTGAGACCGATACAATCGGCGGTTTCAATTCTATGATAGAAAATCAGAAAGACAATAACGGAGACGTTCTGGTATCCACTGTATTATTCAATGACAAAAGCATAGTAGTTCACGATCGCAAAAGTATAAAAGATATTGCACCTATGACAAGGCAGGACTACGCACCTTGCGGCTCTACTGCCCTTCTCGATGCCATCGGCTGTGCAATTCATCATATTGGCAATATCCATAAATACGCTCGCAAAGAAGATATTCCTGATAAAACTCTGTTTGTAATTACCACAGATGGCATGGAAAACTCCAGTCACCTTTTTGACGCTGATAAGATTAAATATATGATCAATAGACAAAAAGAAAAATATGGCTGGGAATTTATTTTCCTCGGAGCAAATATAGATGCCGTTGGTACTGCCAAAAATTTTGGCATAAGCGAGGACCGCGCTGTAAATTATCACTCTGACCCAGTCGGCACGCGTCTTAATTATGAAGTTATCAGCGAAACAATATCGGCTTTCCGTGCAGACAGGATCAACGATAACTGGAAAGAGCGAATTGCAAAAGATTTCAAAGGAAGAACATAAAAAATGCAGGTATTACTACCTGCATTTTATTTTTTAAAAGAAACTGAGCTGATTAGTTTTAGGTATATCACCTAATGCGCCAATCTTATCAAGGGCATCTACCACCGATTTACCGACTTTTGAACAGCGCATGATTATATCCTCACCGGACATAAACTTTTCTTTTTTACGCTCTTCTACGATATCCTGTGCAGCCGCAGAGCCGACACCAGGGAGTGCAGTAAACGGAGTTATAAGTCCATCTTCAGTTGGCACAAACTTTGTGACTTCTGATTTATAAATATTTATAGGTTCAAACTTGAAGCCGCGCTTATAGAACTCGTGGCATACTTCAAGGGTGATAAGCATATCTTCTTCGGCACCCGAACGCTTGTCTTTTGCCTGAAGCTCATTCATCTTTTTGACAACCATTTCGTCGCCGAATGTCATAACCGATGCGTCAAAGCCATTGGCTCTGATACCAAAATATGCGCTGTAGAACGCCAGCGGCTTATGCACCTTGAACCATGCAATTCTGAACGCCATCATAACATAGGCAACCGCATGAGCACGCGGGAACAGATAGGCGATCTTCTTGCAGGATTCAATATACCATTCAGGAACTTTATGGTCGCGCATAATTGTTTCCCACTCAGGCTTAAGTCCTTTACCTTTTCGGACAGCTTCCATAATTGTAAAAGCAGTCTTGTTTTCAACACCAAGCGACATGAGATAACGCAGAATGTCGTCTCGGGTGGAAACAACGTCCTTGATGGTACCATGGCCAGCCTTGATGATATCCTGTGCATTGTTGAGCCATACATTGGTACCATGTGAAAGGCCGGAAATCTTAAGCAGGTCATCGAATGCTGATGGCTGTGTATCAAGCAACATCTGTCGAACGAACTTTGTGCCGAATTCAGGAATTGCGACCGCACCTGTTACACCAAGAATTGGGTCATTCTTATCCAATGGCTCATCATTCTTCGTATGAAGATTAGAAATATCTGTAAAGATACCCATTGTCTGCTTATCATCAAGAGGAATTTCACGGGCATTGAGACCTGTAAGCTCTTCAAGGCGCTTGATCATAGTCGGGTCATCGTGTCCGAGAAGGTCAAGCTTGAGCAGATTATCGTGGATAGAATGGTAATCGAAGTGGGTTGTGATAATATCTGTATCGGGGTCGTCGGCAGGATGCTGAACAGGTGTAAAGTCATAAATTGAGACTTCCTTCGGTACGACCATCAGACCACCCGGGTGCTGACCTGTTGTACGCTTGATGCCTGTGCATCCCTGAACAAGGCGGTTTTCTTCAGCTCTGTTTTTGACTATACCCTTTTGCTCAAGGAATTTCTTTACAAAGCCATAGGCAGTTTTATCCTTGATAGTGCCAATAGTGCCTGCACGGAAAACATTTTCTTCACCGAATATATTGATAGTTTCCTTATGCGCTCTCGCCTGATATTCACCGGAGAAATTAAGGTCGATATCGGGAGTTTTGTCGCCGTCAAAGCCTAAGAAGGTAGCAAACGAAATATCAAAGCCATCTTTCTTAAGCATTTCGCCGCAAATCGGGCATTCCTTATCAGGCAAGTCGACACCGCAGCCGTATTCTGGAGGAACATCGAAAATACTGTGCTTGCACTTAGGGCAAACATAGTGCGGCGGCAGCGCATTAACCTCCGTAATACCCGTCAAAAAGGCAACAAAAGATGAACCTACCGAGCCTCGTGAGCCGACAAGATATCCATCGGATATCGACTTGGAAACAAGCTTCTGCGCAATGATATACATGATATCAAAGCCGTGACCAATAATTGAGTCGAGCTCAAGTTTAAGACGGTCAGAAACAAGCTGTGGAAGATTGTCACCGTAAATTTCGGCAACCCTCTTTCGGCACATCTCCTCAATATCACGAGCCGAGTTTTCAATTTTTGGCGGATACTGCTCTTTTGGAATCGGTCTGAAGCTTTCGCACATATCTGCGATCATATTTGTATTTGTTACAACCACCTCAAATGCCTTTTCCTTGCCGAGATAGCTGAACTCTTCCAGCATTTCATCAGTTGTCTTAAAATAAAGCGGTGCCTGATCCGAGGCATCAGAGAAGCCCATACCAGTCATCATAATTTCACGGAAATAACTGTCCTCAGGCTCAAGGAAATGGACGTCGCCTGTTGCAACAACAGGCTTGTTCAGCTTTTCACCGAGCTTTACTATTGTACGGTTGAAGTCGCGAATCTGGTCAAAATCTTTGGCAATTCCCTTTGCGACCATAAAGGCATTATTGCCAACAGGCTGGATTTCAAGATAGTCATAGAACTTTGCAATTTTTACAAGCTCATTCCATGTAGCCCCTCTGGTTACTGCACTGTAAAGCTCCCCGGCTTCACATGCCGAACCTATGATAAGATCCTCTCTCATCTGCTGAATCATCGACATCGGCATGATAGGATGGCGCTTGAAATACTTCAAATGAGAATGTGAAATCATCTCATAGAGTGCACGCAACCCCCTCTTATTTTTTACAAGAATTACCATATGGTATGAGTTGCGTGAAATACCGCCGTTGTTCTTTGTCGCCTCTGCGACAGCGGTATTTATTTCATCAACTATTTCGACTTTATAGTCATTTTTAAGCATTTCCCACAGCTTGAGAGTAATCTGCCCAAGGACTTTTGTGTCTTCAAGTGCTCTGTGATGGTTAAAAGACAAGCCAAAATGCTCAGCAAGATTATTAAGTCTGTGCTTTTTAAGCTGCGGAAGAAGGCATTTTGCAAGTGTAACCGTATCTATCGAAACAAAATCTCTCTCAATACCCAGACGCTCGCAGGCAACACGCATAAATCCTGTGTCAAAATCAGCATTATGCGCAACGAGCGGTCTGTTGCCTATGTATTCAAGGAATTCAGGTATTACCTCTTCCATAGGACGAGCATCTGCCACCATTTCATTGGTGATACCCGTGAGATTAGTAATCTCCATAGGGATGCTGATGTTTGGCTTTATATATGTATGATATTCCGAAACCTCTTCGCCGTTTTTCATTATGACGGCAGCAATTTCAATTATTTCACATTTCTGGGCATTAAGACCTGTTGTTTCAAGGTCAAACACCACTATTTCATCGTCGATTTTCTGACGGCTGTTTCCCTTTACAGCGCCCTTGTTATCGATATCATTGACGGCATAAGCCTCAATACCATAGATAACCTTGAAGTCTTCTATACCACTTGCAGCATTCATTGCGTCAGGGTATGCCTGAGCTACGCCATGGTCTGTAATAGCAAGTGCCTTATGTCCAAAACTGGATGCGAGCTTGATAGCAGCCTTGGTATCACAAAAACCGTCCATCGAGGACATCGTAGTGTGAAGGTGCAGTTCGACTCGTTTTTGCTCTGCCTTATCCTTACGCTTTTCAAGCTTCTCTTTTGTTATAGCTGTAGGAGTAAGAATTGTATCGTTTTCAAATTTAGACCAACTTACCGTACCCTGCACAGCCACTGCATCGGTTTTAAGTGCCTTTGCTATATCATCAACAATCTCGTCTTCAAAAAGTTTGACGACTCTGATAGAGCCTGTACCATCATACATATCAAATGTAACAACGGTTTTGCCCTTGCCGTTAAGCTTTCTTGTTTCACGATAGAAAATTCTGCCCTTAACGGTTACTTTGCTACCGTCAGGAATAATATCAGCGATATTGGTAAACTCACGTGTGACAGGCTTGCCATAGATGACATTCTCACCTTCCTTATCAGGCTTGAACATCTCAGCATTAGGGTCGCGTTTCTTTTTCCACGGTGGGTCACCCGCAGGCTTATTTTCAGGCTTGGACTTTGGTTTGCTCGATTCACTTGCCATAGAAATACGGGCTTCATCCTCAAGTTTTCTGATTTCCTCAGCTCTGATTTTATCGAAGCTCTTGCCTGTATTTTCACATTCAACAATGGAGACAAAAATGCTTTCACCAAGCCATTCAGCGAGGATTTTCTCCATATCAGCTCGAATGCTTTCAACTCTGAAAGCCATTTCCTTTATGATATGAAGTATAAGCTTATTCTTTTCAAAGGAGATTTTTTCATCATTGAGAGCAGCTTTAAGCGATGGATATTTATCGCACAAAAATACCATCATTGTTTCAATATCTCTTCGGGACAGCTCCTCAATATCATAAATCATACTGGTTTTTACGCTGTCAAGCTCATACGCTTCTCTGATAGCTTCTTCTGTATCTCTCACCGACCACGGCAAAATAAGCTCATTAGGCTCAAGAGTAAGCTTGAGCGAATTATTTTTCACATCAGGCGTAAACTCCTTGACTTCTGAACTCCATATAGGACTATTAACTTTACATCTTTCGCAAATATCGTAGAGATGTACTATACTCATATTTTTTCACCGGTCAAATCTTCAATATATTTAATAAGTTCAGGAACAATCTGGTCTTCAGGGACTTTCTTGATAATTTCGCCCTTGGCAAAAATAAGTCCCTCTCCCTTGCCGCATGCAACACCGACATCGGCTTCACGAGCTTCGCCAGGACCATTTACGACACAGCCCATAACCGCTACGTTGAGCTTCGCCTTTACATTGGAAAGCTTCTGTTCAACTTCCTTTGCAAGATCGATAAGACCAACCCTTGTTCTGCCGCAGGTTGGGCAGGATACGATATTGACACCGCTGTCGGTCATACCGATGGATTTGAGAATCGCCTTTGCAGCATAAATTTCCTTTACAGGGTCATCTGTAAGCGAAACTCTGATAGTATCACCGATACCGTCACACAAAAGTGAACCGAGTGCAACTGCAGATTTGATAGTGCCCATATACTCTGTACCAGCCTCAGTTACACCGAGGTGTAAAGGATATTCACATTTTTCAGCCATCATTCGGTACGCATCAATGTTATTCTTAACATTGGATGTTTTGATAGAGATGCAGATATCTGTAAAGTTGCATTTTTCAAGAATATCAACATGGCGCATTGCACTTTCCACAAGGCCGACAGGTGTAACGCCATATTTTTCAAGTATAGGCTTTT
>SVKW01000017.1 GCA_015068285.1 Oscillospiraceae bacterium
GTCGTCATCCTTGAATGTTTCACGGAGGGAGTTAACTGTCTGGAGACCGAGGTTAGCAGCGTAAAGAGCATTTACGCCGAGATGTGGAGCGCCGCCTGCATGAGAGGAAACGCCGAGGTAGTTGATGTTCTTTGTGATACAGCCGTTGTTACCTGGAGCAAAGCCCATGCCCTTGATAGGCATATTGCCTGTATGAACCATGTAAGCGATATCAACGCCGTCATAGTAGCCGCGGTGGAGGAATTCAACCTTACCGCCGAAATACTTGATGATGCCCTGCTTACGGAGTTCTTCTCTGTAGCCGATTTCGATAAGTTCTTCAGCTGGAACTGCCATAAGACGAACAGAACCGCACCAGTTGTCCATAACACCAGGCATCTTGAGTGTAGCAGCTACACCGAGAAGGGAAGCACTCTGTGCGTGATGACCGCAAGCGTGAACATAGCCTGTTTCAGGATCGCATTCTGGATGGTTGGAAACGATGAGGGAGTCCATTTCACCCATGATACAGATCTTTGGACCTGGCTTACCGGAATCGATATCTGTATAGAAACCAGGAATATTGCCGGCCTTTACGAGAGTATAGCCAAGCTTTTCATATTCAGCTTCCAAATAAGCTGTTGTCTTCCATTCACGGTAACCTGTTTCAGGGTTGTTCCAGAGGTGTCTTTCTGCTGCGAGCATAAGGTCGCGGTTAGCTTCAACGCTCTGCATCAAAAACTCAGTATGCTTATCCATGCTATATTTCTCCTTTATTTATTATTTATGTATTTTTTAAGTTTGTAGTGTGTAAAAATTATTCTTCGTCGTTATCAACGTACTTAGCGTCAGCGATAACCTTAACCTGAACGTTTGGTGGAGCTTCCTCGTAACGTTCAAACTTGAGAACGAAGGAGCCGCGACCCTGTGTCATGGAACGAAGGTCGATAGCGTACTTGGAAACTTCAGCCATTGGAACTTCAGCTTCGATAACCTGACGGCCGCCGTCGAGTGGGTTCATGCCGAGAACACGACCGCGACGCTTGTTGAGGTCGCCGATAATGTCGCCCATGTTAGCATCTGGAACTGTTACCTTGAGGGAGCCGATTGGTTCGAGGATAGCTGGGTTAGCAAGAGCAATACCTGCCTTGTAAGCAAGACGTGCAGCCATCTTGAAGGAGAGTTCGTTGGAGTCAACATCATGGTAGGAACCGTCTGTAAGTGTAGCCTTAAGACCAACCATTGGGTAACCTGCGAGGATACCGTGTTCAGCTGCTTCTCTGATACCCTTTTCAACTGCTGGGTGGTAGTTCTTTGGAACAGAGCCGCCGAAGATCTTTTCTTCGAAGATGATTTCGTCGCCGTCGTAGTTAGGTTCGAAGTCCATCTTAACGTGGCCGTACTGACCGTGACCGCCGGACTGCTTCTTGTGCTTACCTTCAACGCTTACCTTCTTGCGGATCTTTTCACGGTATGGAACCTTTGCATCTGTAAGTTCAACTTCAACGCCGAACTTAGACTTGAGCTTGGAGCATACTACGTCGAGGTGAATGTCACCGGCACCGGAGATAACCATCTGCTTTGTTTCTGTATTGTTTTCAAGCTTGATTGTTGGATCTTCGTCGATGATCTTGCTAAGACCCATAGCCATCTTTTCTTCGTTGCCCTTTGTCTTAGGAGCGATAGCCTGAGAGTAGCAAGGTTCGTCGAAGTTGATGCCTGCGAAGGAGAGAGCATCCTTATAAGCGGAGAGTGTGTCGCCTGTCTTTGTGTCGATAAGCTTTGCAACTGCACCGATGTCACCGCAGCAGATTTCTGTTGCTTCTGTGTTCTTCTTGCCCTTGAATGTATAAACACGGCCGAACTTTTCAACCATTTCGGAACGTGTGTTGTAAAGTGCGGAGTCTGGAGTTACAGTACCGGAAATAACCTTGAAGAAAGAGAAACGGCCGTACTGGTCAGCTGCTGTCTTAAATACGAAAACAGATGGCTTGCCGTCTGGTGTATAAGGAACTGTCTCGAGAGTACCGTCGACATTGATTGCCTTTTCATCGTGTGTCTTGTCTGGGGAAGGGAAGTAACGTGTAATAGCCTTGAGGAGCTGTTCTGTGCCGAGGCCGGAATATGCGGAGCCGCAGTAAACAGGAGTGATGATGTTGTTGAGGATACCGTTCTTGATACCTTCAGCCATTTCTTCTTCTGTGAATGCTACGCCGTCAAAGAACTTTTCCATAAGTTCTTCAGATGTTTCGGCAACACGTTCAACAACGATGTCATAGAGTTCAGCAACTCTTGCCTTCATGTGTTCTGGAACTGGACCGTCAACGAGCTTGTCGCCTTCCATGTGGTAAGACTTATTAGCGATAACGTTGCAGAGACCTACTGTCTTTTCGCCATCCATAATAGGAATGATGAATGGTGTAACTGTTGGACCAAGAGCTTCACGGAGACCTGCGAAAGAACGTTCGAAGTCTGCGTTGTCTTCGTCGAGCTTGGACATATAAAGGATCTTTGGAAGTCTTGCAAGTGTGAGAGCCTTCCAAGCCTTTTCTGTACCTACGGAAACACCGCTCTTTGCTGTAACAGCGATGATACCTGCGTCAGCAACGCGAACTGCCTGCTGAACTTCGCCTGCGAAGTCAAAGTAACCAGGTGTGTCAAGAAGGTTGATCTTGAAACCATTGTACTCAACAGGAGCGATTGCAGTCTGGATAGAGATGTTTCTCTTGATTTCTTCTGGATCGTAGTCACAAGTTGTATTGCCGTCAGCAATCTTGCCCATACGATCGATAGCGCCTGTGCGGTAAAGCATGCTTTCAGCAAGAGTGGTCTTGCCGTTGCCGCCGTGACCGAGAAGCACTACGTTACGGATCTTGTCAATCGAATAGCCCATAATTTATTTTCTCCTTTAAAAATTACTCATAGAAATACATAAACTAACTGCACAACTACAAGAATATTATACTACATTTTTTATAACAAATCAACCAAAAAATGAAATATTTAACTAAAAATCACCACCGGAAAGGTTCTTAAGAAATACCGGAATGTACCATAGTAACAAATATAAGAAGGCGTTATATGGCGAAATAACCAAAAACTCATTTTTCGATACAAGGAAGTAAACCAGTCCCAGTCCGAAAGCGAGACAGAGAGCCGAGAATACTATATTGTATCTTGTGGTTTTATACAATGCCTTGCCGTATGCTATTATCTCTGAAAATGCGTGCATATTGTCGCGTGAAAGCAGGGCGACAGGCTCTTCTTCATCAGCATAAGACGAACCGGAAAGTATTATTCTTTCATCAATGTCGGGGTAGATTATGAAATCAGGCGAAAGGTCGAAAGTCTGCTCTACGAGCATAGGGTTTATCTGGAAATCGAGAGATGCAAGTATAGGCTTAACTTTCTTTCGCTTGAGTATGCGGAAAGCTTTGAAAGTATTTGGAGCCTCACGGAACTGAACTGTAAATACAGCACTTACAGTAGAGTTTACCGAAAGGAAAATATTGTTCTTGACATTTATGCCGTGAGTAATGTTTACACCCATTCGCATAAGGAAACTTGCGTTGCCGAGAAGAATATTGTCGGTGCCGATAATGGCGCTTATACCGCCGCTTTCGTAAAAGTGAAGATTCTTTGCCTTGCGGAAGTTGACATAACGGGATTTGCCGATGTCATAAAAAGCCTTGTGAGCGCCGCCGCCAACCTGCTCGAAAATAGCCGTCGCATAAGCGATTACTGTGTCGATCGAATTGTTGCCGAGTACCTTCATACCTGTGATTTCAACAGAGCCGGCAGGGAAGACATCAGAGTCTGTAATGACAGCCGTTTTCACCTGATTGACCTTACGAAGCTTGGAATTATCGACAAATGCGCTGCCCGAAGCAAAAAGCTTTTTGGAAAGCTTGTATTCCATGCGGGAAGAAGCTGTAATAAAACCAAACGGCAGGGAAACCGATGTAAGAGCTGAATAATCAAGAAGGAATGTGGAAAAATCGCCCTTTGCCTTGCATGAAAGCGCAGCGAGAATAACAGGGAGCACAAGCATAAAAGGTACGAAAATCATGGATGCACTTTCGCCGCATGACATCTGTGCTATATTCTGACACGGAACATCATTTTTAAGCGGAGCTTTAGTGGCGATATATCCGCCCTTTACAGGAGAAATCTTGACAGCCACAGGGGTTGTGCTGAGTGCTGCCGCCGTGTAATTACGCTTGTGGATAATAAGCTTCATGCGTTTGCCGCGTATTGCCATCATAAGAACAAAACAGGAAATAGCTGTATATGGCATATATGTATAATTCTGAGTCAATACAGACTGAATGTTGAATGCGCATATAACTATTGAATGAACGGCAACTACAGTATCGAGATTTGGCACCATCATAATGCACTTATATATGCCCGAAACTATGATTTCTATGGCAAGAAGCATTGAAATTCCCTGACAGACCAGAAGAACCAGCGGCTCGAATGGCTGAATTATCGCAAGTAAGTCAGGAATATAAGGAACGCCGGACAAATCAAAATTGTGTATGAATGAAAGAATGATTGCAACAATGGCAACCGGGACCGAAAGACCGAAAAGGGCAGAGTATTTGATTATCTTTTTGGAGCAATGCTTTGCACCCAGTGTAAAATCCTCTTCAAAACGGGAAATTATATCATAAGGAAGAGCTTTTTTAGGCTTTTCTTCCTCGTAATCATCATAATCGTCATATTCTGCGCGCACAGGAGGCTTTTTCTCCTGATAATCATTATAAGATATCTCTTCTTCAACATGATGCACAGGAGGCTCAGCAGGCTTTTCCTCTTTGACAGGGGCTGGCTTGGGCTTCTTTTTAGGAGCTTTATATATCTTCACATCATCCTTTGGAGGAGCCTTATCATTCTTTACAGCGGTTTTGCGACCAACATCGGCATCCACATCTGCAGGATCTTTTTTCGCCTTTTCGGCATTCTGACGAAGCGTTTCAGCGGGAGTTTTTTTGCGTTTTGAAACAAAATCGGGCACAGAAATATCATCCTCTTTAAAAATCTCGTCATACGCCTTGGTCGGAGACTTTTTAGAGGATGTATGGTCGGAAAATTCACTTAAAATATCTTCTAAAGAATAGTTTTCTTTATCCAATTTTAAGACCTCTTACTTGTTTAAAATATATCTCTGATGTAAAACTTCGTAAAGCATGATAGCTGCGGCATTTGATGCGTTGAGGGAGTTGATGTTGCCGCGCTGTGGAATGTTGATAATCTGGTCGCACTTTTCCTTTACAAGGTGAGAAACACCATTGCCTTCAGAGCCGATAACGATACCGCATGGAACAGAGAAATCTGTTTCGTAGATGTTCTTTTCACCATCCATATCAGCAGCAAAAATGAACACACCATTCTTCTGGAGAGTGTCTATAGCAGAAGAAATGTTGCTTACCTTTGCGATAGGAAGGTATTCAAGAGCACCGGCAGCAGCCTTTGCGCAGGCAGCGTTTACACTTGCGCTTCTTCTCTTAGGGATGATAACGCCATGAGCGCCGGAAACTTCTGCGCTTCTGATAATTGCGCCAAGATTGTGCGGGTCTGTGATGCCATCACAAAGAACGACAACAGGCTTTTCGCCTCTGGATGCCGCATATTCAAGAATATCGTCGATGTCCTTGTATTCGATAGTGGATGCAACAGCAATGATACCCTGATGAGAACCTGTGATACTCATCTGGTCGAGCTTGCGTTTATCGCATTCCTGTGTTACAATACCATTCTCACGAGCTTTTGCAAGAATATGGCCGATAGAGCCGATGGAACCCTTGGAGAACATGATCTTCTCAATTTCTCTGCCAGAGCGGACAAGCTCCCATACGGCATTTTTGCCTTCAAAAATATTTTCGTCGCTGCTTCTGTATTCTTCAAAGCGAGGGTTGTTCTTTCTTTCTCTCATAAATCCTCCGTAAAAATTAAATGGATATATTCTGAAATTGGGCACAGCACACCCACAGATATTTCGATATTTGTATTATATCATAAACTTTTTTCTTTTTCCACTAAAATAGCTACAAATTAGTAAAAAAATATGATATAATATAAGACAAGAGAAAAACACAAGTCAAAACTATCATACAGACAAGGGGAGATACCGTGAAAATTATCGAAAATGAATCGTTGAAATTACACAGCACCTTCAGAATTGGCGGCAAGGCTAAATACTTTACAATGCCTGAAAATATTGAGGAAATCAAAGAAAGTATCTCCTTTGCAAAGGAAAATAGTCTGGAGTATATGATCATCGGTAACGGCTCCAATATCCTTTTTACAGACGAAGGATATGACGGGTTGATTATCGCGCTGACAAAACTCAAGGGTATTGAACTGATTGGAGAGAATACTCTCAGGGTGTACGCAGGCGAGCTTATGTCATCTGTCGGCTCATTCGCCTACAACAACGGTCTCGGCGGCATGGAAGCTCTTGCGGGCATTCCGGGCACGATAGGCGGCGGTATCTATATGAACTGCGGTGCTTACGGAAGCGAAATCAAGGATGTATTGCGTAAGGTTTGTTACCTTTACAGTAACGGTGAAACAAAGGTTTTTGATGTTTCTGAACTTGATTTATCCTACAGACACAGCATATTTTCAAATGATGATCCTCAGTTTGACGGTGCAATCGTCTATGCCGATATCGAACTGTTTGAAAAGGATAAAAATGCCATTGCAGAAAAAATGGTAGAGCACAAAAATGCAAGAAAGAGCAAGCAGCCGCTTGAATATCCAAGCTGCGGCAGCACTTTTAAAAGACCTGTCGGTTATTTTGCGGCACAGCTTATCGACGAATGCGGCCTTAAGGGGAAGGCTGTAGGTGATGCCTGTGTTTCGGAAAAGCATGCAGGCTTTGTTATAAACAAGGGGGAAGCCACCTGTGCGCAGGTGCTTGAACTTATAGAAATTGTCAAGGAAACTGTCCTTCGTGAAAAGGGTGTTGTGCTTGAATGTGAAATCAAGGTGGTGGGTAAATAATGGAATGTTTTATCATATCTGGTATGTCTGGCGCCGGTAAAAGCGTCGCAACAAATATTCTTGAGGATATGGGCTACTACTGCATAGATAATATGCCGACACGCCTCATTCCGCAGTTTGTCGATCTTTTTAAAACAAATACGACAAAGTATGAGAAAGTGGCTTTTGTCGTTGACATAAGAGGTGACGGCGATTTTCTTCAGCTTTATAATATTCTTGCCCGGCTCGATGAAGCGGGAGAGGTTACAACAAAGACGCTTTTCCTCGATGCTTCAAATGATGTGCTTGTCAAAAGACATAAGGAAAAGAGAAGAAAGCACCCGCTTGAAAGCTCGGAGCACAGCCTTGCGCAGGCTGTTGTTATCGAGCGTGAATTGCTTGATGTTGTAAGACAGCAGGCAGACTATGTTGTGGATACATCAGCGCTTTCGGTTGCACAGCTTCAGTTACATATTATAAATCTTTTTGAAGGCTCGGACAGCGAGGCGGCTATGATGGTCACAGTCGGCTCTTTCGGCTTCAAATATGGTATTCCAAATGATTCCGACCTTGTTTATGATGTGAGATTTTTGAAAAATCCGTATTATGAAGAGCATCTCAAACGCCGCACAGGACTTGAAAAAGATGTTGCCGATTATGTTTTTTCCGACCCTAACAGCGATATTTTCGTGGAAAAGCTGGCAGACATGCTGGATTTCCTTATTCCTCTCTATAAAAAAGAGGGTAAAACATCTATAATGGTATCAATAGGCTGCACAGGAGGCAAGCACAGAAGCGTGGCAACAGCAGAAAAAATATCATCCATTCTCAAGGCTAAAAATTACAACGTAAACACCAACCACAGAGATATCAATAAGGGATAAAAAATGAGTAATGATATTATTTTAAGTGAAGAAACTTTAAAATCAGCCCGCTCGGCAGGCAGAAAAGTTACTGCGATAGGCGGCGGCACGGGCCTTTCTTCGCTTTTACTCGGTCTTAAAGAATATACAGAAAATATTACAGCTATAGTAACAGTAACAGACGACGGCGGCGGCTCGGGCAAACTGCGTGAGGAGTTCAATATGCTTCCTCCGGGCGACATCAGAAACTGTATTCTTTCGCTTGCCAATATAACTCCGTCTATGTCGGCATTGCTCAATCACCGTTTTACAAACGGCTCGCTGAAAGGTCAGAGCTTCGGCAATCTTTTCCTGCTTGCCCTCAATGAGATTTACGGCTCATTTGAAGTTGCTGTAGCAAAAATGAACGAATTTCTTGCTGTAACAGGCAAAGTTCTTCCTGTCACAACTGCAAATGCCCAGATTTATGCCGTTTTCGATGATGGAACAAAAATTCTTGGTGAAACAGCCATAACAGAGCATAAAAAGAAAACCAACGGCGGTATAAAAGAAGTCGGAATTCTTCCGCAGAATGCCAAAGCCTTGCCGGAAGCTATTGCAGCTATCGAAGAAGCTGATATAATAGTGTTGGGACCGGGCAGCTTGTATACAAGTATTGTACCAAATCTTCTTGTAGACGGTGTGCGCGAAGCTGTGGCAAATTCAAAGGCTCTTAAAATATACGTCCTCAATGTAATGACACAGGGCGGCGAGACGGAGAATTATTCTGCCCTCAGGCATTTCCAGGAAATCGAAAAATATCTGGGAGAGGGCATAATCGATGTCTGCCTTGCAAACGGAGAAAAGGCAAATAAGAAAATTCTCGACAGATACCTTAAAGAAGGCGCTGTCCCGTTAAATGTAACTAAAAGCGAGTTCAAAAATACAGGAGCGCGCCTTGTGTGCGCCAATATGCTGGCGCGTGACGGTATGCATGTGCGCCATGACCCTTTGAGACTTTCCTATAATATAATCAAAACTGCAAGTAAATTAAGACCTCGAAAGGGTATTATGAAAATATATGATGACTTGCTGCTAAGACAGAATATGTAGAGGTAAACAATGTCTTTTTCATCAGATGTAAAATCCGAACTGTGCAGGCTTCCTGTTGCGAAGCAATGCTGTGTAACAGCCGAATTATACGGCTTTATGCTGTATGCAAATCAGTTCGGTAAGGATAAAATAAAGATCCATCTTGATAACAGCGCTGTGCGCAAGAGAATGTTCATGCTTTTGCGTAAGGCTTTAAAAAATGTATATATAGTTGACGACGGCACAGGAAATGTTGTTGTGGAAGATGCAGACGTTATAGAAAAGATTTACGATCTTTTTGGTTACGAATACAACAATGCCAGCCTGCATATCAACAGAGCTGTCGTCGAAGAAGACTGCTGCAGAGAAGCCTTTATAAGAGGGGCTTTCCTCGCGTCAGGCTATCTTTCCAATCCGGAAAAAGAATATCACATGGAGTTTGTCACAACCCATTACAATATTTCAAGTGAACTGCTCATTCTGCTGGACGAAATGGAGTTTTCTGCCAAAATGATCAACAGAAGGGGCAACTATGTGATTTATTATAAAGGCAGCGAAATGATTGAAAAAATGCTGACCTTTATGGGCGCAAGCAACAGCGCAATGGAGCTTATGCTCAAAAAAGTTGAGAAAAATCTCAAAAACAACATAAATCGCAAGGTTAACTGCGAAATTTCCAATCTTACAAAAACAGCCGATGCATCTGCCCAGCAGATTGAGGCGATTTATACGCTTAAAGAGAAAAATAAGTACGACGAGCTTCCAAAGCCGCTTAAAGAGGTGGCGGAGCTTCGCCTTGCAAATCCTGAGCTTACTTTAGGTGAGCTCGCGCAGATGTGCGTGCCTCCTATAACAAAGCCGGGCTTAAGCGGAAGAATGAGAAAGATAATCAAATTAGCAAAGGATGCGTAAAATGGGACAGTTTGTTCATTTGCATTTACACACAGAATACAGCCTGCTTGATGGTGCCTGCAGGCTTACGAACATTGCAAAAACAGCTAAAGAGCTGGGGCAGACTGCCGTCGCAATAACAGACCATGGCGCAATGTTCGGCGCAATAGATTTTTATAAGAACCTTAAAAAAGAGGGAATAAAGGCGATTATCGGCTGTGAAGTATATGTCGCCCCCCGTAAAATGACCGACAAGACATACGAACTGGACAACGAGTATTATCATCTCGTCCTTCTCTGTAAAAATGAGATCGGTTATAAAAATCTCATCAGAATGGTCAGCGATTCGTATACAAAGGGTTTTTACATAAAGCCAAGAATAGATATGGACCTTCTCAAAGAACACAGCGAAGGTCTTATCTGCCTGTCTGCCTGTATTGCAGGACAGATTCCGCAGCTTATTTTAGGCGGTAATTATGCAGGCGCAAAAGAGCTTGCTCTCGATTTTGCCGATATGTTCGGCAGGGAAAACTTTTTCCTCGAAGTTCAGGACCATGATTTAGCTGAAGAAAAGGCTGTGAATGGCTCACTTCTCCGTATGTCGAGAGAAACGGGTATCGGTCTTGTTGCTACAAACGACGTTCATTATCTGAGAAAAACAGATGCTGAAATCCACGATATACTGCTCTGCATCCAGACAGCGAAAACTGTTGAGGACACAGACAGAATGAAGTTCCCGAACAGCGAATTTTACATGAAGTCCTATGATGAAATGGCTATGCTGTTTGAAGGTTATGAGGGTGCTGTTGAAAATACAGTCAAAATTGCCGATATGTGTGAGTTTGAGTTTGATTTTTCACAGAGCCATCTCCCTAAATATCCGCTGCCGGAAGGCGAAAATGATGCTTTTGAATATCTTAAAAAGCTCTGTGTCAAAGGTATGGAAGAACGATATGGAGACTTTGAGCATGAAGAGCGACTTATGTATGAGCTTGGTGTTATCAAAAACATGGGCTTTGTCGATTACTTCCTTATAGTTTCGGACTTTATCAGATATGCAAAAAGCAAAGGTATTGCTGTAGGTCCGGGCAGAGGTTCGGCGGCAGGCAGTATGGTTTCCTATACTTTGTATATTACCGACGTAGAGCCGCTTAAATATAATCTCTATTTCGAACGATTCCTCAATCCTGAGCGAGTAAGTATGCCCGATATCGATATCGACTTCTGCTATATGAGAAGGCAGGAGGTCATTGACTATGTCACAGAAAAATACGGCGCAAGCCAGGTGGCGCAGATTATCACATTCGGTACTATGGCTGCACGTGCGGCTGTACGTGACGTCGGACGAGCGCTCAATATGCCGTATATCGAAGTCGACCTTGTGGCAAAGCTCATTCCGCAGGAATTGAAAATGACGCTTAAAAAGGCCCTTGAGGTTTCACCTGAGCTCAAGAGATACTATGACGATGACCCTCGTGTCACAAAGCTTATCGATACAGCTATCGAGCTTGAAGGTATGCCGAGAAACTCCTCTACTCATGCCGCAGGTGTTATCATCACAAGTGAGCCTACATATACCTATGTTCCACTTGCGAAAAATGACGATCTTATCGTTACACAGTATACGATGGGTACGCTTGAGGAGCTTGGTCTTCTCAAAATGGACTTTCTTGCGCTACGAAATCTTACAATTCTTGACGATGCTGTCAAGCTTGTAAATGAAAGCAGGGCGGACAAGCTTGATTTAAATAAAATCAGCTATGACGACAAAAATGTCTACGATATGATATCCCAGGGCAAGACTTCGGGCGTATTCCAGCTTGAAAGTACGGGCATGACCAATGTTGCCATGGGTCTTAAGCCACACAGTATTGAAGATATTACAGCGCTTATCGCCCTTTATCGTCCGGGACCTATGCAGTCAATCCCACGATATATTGAAGCTAAGCATAATCCAAGCACAGTCAAATACAAGCATGAAAAGCTTAAGAGTATCCTCGATGTCACATACGGATGTATGGTCTATCAGGAGCAGGTAATGGAAATTTTCCGTAAACTTGCCGGATATTCTCTCGGCAAAGCTGACGTTATACGTCGCGCTATCTCTAAAAAGAAGTATGATGTTCTCGTCAAGGAGCGCCAAAGCTTTATCTACGGCAATGAGGAAGAGGGCATAACAGGCTGTGTTAAAAATGGCGTGAATGAAAATATCGCCAACAGCATTTTCGATGAAATCCTCGACTTTGCCGACTATGCCTTCAATAAGGCACATTCAGTCTGCTATGCAATTCTTGCTTATCAGACAGCCTATGTTAAGTATCATTATCCAAAGGAATATATGGCGGCTCTGCTTACATCTATCGTAGGAAGCAGTGAAAAGGTGTCTGAATATACGGCCCAGTGCAAGGATATGGGTATCAAAGTCCTTGTTCCCGATGTAAACCGCTCTGGTGCATACTTCAATGTCGATGGCGACAACCTGCGTTTCGGTCTTGCGGCAGTTAAAAATGTCGGCCGCTCCTTTACGGAAAATATTTCCAAAGAACGTATGGAAAACGGACTTTTCAAAAGCTTTGACGATTTCTGTTCGAGAATGATAAATTACGATCTCAATAAGAGAACGCTTGAAAATCTCATCAAATGCGGAGCCTTTGACTCTCTCGGATACAAGCGTTCACAGCTTATGAGCGTTTATGAAAGTGTGCTTGAAAATACAGCAAACAGAAAGAAAAAGAATCTTGAAGGCCAGTTCAATCTGTTTGGTTTCGGCGATGAAGCGGATGAAGACATGGTGCTTCCTGATATTCCGGAATATCCGACAACGCAGCTTTATGTTATGGAAAAGGACACAACAGGGCTTTATCTTTCGGGACACCCTATGGATGGTCTTGAAGAATTGAGCAAGCAGGCTGAAGCAATAAAAATATCCGATATTCTTGCTCTCAATGATGAGGAGGGAAGAGCTGCTCCTATATGCAAAGACGGTGATTATATAACAGTCACAGGCGTTATCACAAGCAATAAGCTGAAAACCACCAAGAACAGCAATTATGTCTGCTATGTGACGATGGAAGACCTTACTGGCTCTATCGAAGCTATGGCTTTTGCAAATGTCATTCAGGAGTTTGGCTCGAATATCAGAGATGACAATGTCGTTATCTGCTATGGTCGTGTTTCGGCAAAGGAAGACGAAGCGCCAAAGCTGATTCTTTCGTCTGTGTATCCGTTTGAGGAGAATTATCTCAAGGTTCACAGAGAGCGAAACCATATCAAATATAAGAAAAAACAAAATGACAACAGAAAATTATATATAAGAATAGAAGACGTTAATTCCAGGGAAATGAAAGAAGTCCTGCGTTATCTCAAGCAGTATCACGGTGAAATGCCCGTTGTTGTGCGATGCTGTAAGGACGGAAAACTGTATAAGCTTAATCAGGAATATTACTGCGACGGCGGTGAGGTGCTTATGCAGAAGCTTGAAAACTTCCTCCATTGGGATAATGTGGTTATAAAGTGAGGTAAAAAGTGGATATAAGACAGAAATATCTTAAATTGAGAAAACAAATAATTGCAAGCGAGTTTTCTCATCTCAATGATATGCAGCAGAAGGCTGTGCTTAAAACAGAAGGCCCGCTCCTTCTGCTTGCAGGTGCAGGCTCAGGTAAAACTACTGTAATCATTAACAGAATAGTCAATATTCTCAAATATGGCTGCGGTTCGGACTGTGACTATGTACCGGAATGGATTTCGCAGGATCATATTGACCTTATGGAAGGCTATCTTGAAAATCCTATCGAGGATTTAAAGGAGGCCATGGTCAATCTTTGTGCAGTAAATCCGCCAAGACCATACGATGTGCTTGCAATTACATTTACAAATAAGGCGGCAGGTGAACTCAAGGCAAGACTTGAAAATGCCCTCGGTGAAGATGCCCTCAATATCTGGGCGCATACCTTCCATGCTATGTGTATCAGAATTCTCCGACAGAATATCCAGCTTCTCGGATACAGCAAAGAGTTTACAATTTACGATGAGGACGATAAGAAAAAGCTTATCACATCTATTATGAAAGACCTCAATATGGATGAAAAACGCTTTGATGTTCGTGGTGTCATCGGTGAAATAAGCCGTGCAAAGGACAGATTTGAAAACGAAAGGGAATATGCCATCAATGCCAATGGTGATTGGTATAAGTCCAATGTTTCCAAGGTCTATAGCATCTATGCCTCCAAAATGAAGGAGGCAAATGCTCTTGACTTTGACGATATCATCGTCAAGACGGTAGAGCTGCTCTATGATCACGAAGATGTCCGTGAATATTATCAGCGTAAGTTCAAATATGTCCTCGTCGACGAGTATCAGGATACAAACCACGCCCAGTATCTGCTTTGCAGTCTGCTTGCGGGCGGCCGTGAAAATATCTGTGTTGTAGGCGACGACGACCAGAGTATCTATAAGTTCAGAGGCGCTACCATCAAGAATATTATGGAGTTTGAAAAGCAGTATACAAATGCTGAAACTATCCGCCTTGAGCAGAATTATCGCTCGACAACAAATATTCTTTCGGCGGCAAATGAAGTTATTGCATACAACACACAGCGTAAGGGCAAGACCTTGTGGACAAAGAACGGCGAAGGTGATAAAGTCCAGATTTACACAGGTGATACACAGGAAGAAGAAGCAGAATATATCTCCAAAAAGGTCCTCGAAGGTGTGGAAAAAGGTGTAAAGCTTTCTGACTTTACTGTGCTCTATCGAAGCCATGTTCTCTCTAACTCTATCGAAACATCTTTCAAGCGTCACGGTATTCAGTACCGTATTGTCAGCGGCCTGCGATTCTTTGACCGAGCAGAAGTCAAGGATGTTCTTGCATACCTCTGGCTCATCTCAAATCCGTCGGATACTGTACGCTTAAAGCGTATTATCAATGTGCCGGCCCGTAAAATCGGCGCAAAGACTATCGAAAATCTCGACATAGTTGCTGAAACCTATGGTATCACTCATTTTGAAGCCTGCGAGAGAGCACATGACTTTGCGGAGCTTTCAAAATCTGCCGATACACTTGCGAACTTTGCACATCTCATCAATAAATTCAGAGCAAAGCTTGATGAACAGTCGGTCAGCGACCTTTATCAGGATGTAATAGAGCTTACAGGTTATTATGGCATGCTTGCTGCTATGAACGACAAGGAAAGCAAGGCAAAGCTCGAAAACGTGCTTGAACTCAAGTCCAATATCATCGACTATGAAACAAGAACAGAAGAGCCATCTCTTTACGGCTTCCTTGAAGAAATTGCTCTGTTCACAGATATGGACAGATATGACACAGATACAGATGCAGTAACTCTTATGACAATGCACAGCGCAAAGGGGCTTGAATTCAATACAGTTTTCCTTTGTGGTATCGAAGAAGGTATCTTCCCGTCATATCGTGCTATGGATGATGAGAATGAGCTTGAAGAGGAGAGAAGACTCTGCTATGTTGCCATGACGAGAGCCAAGAAAACCCTTCATATGACCAACTGTAAAAGCCGAGTACTTTACGGCAAAACCAACTTTGAACGTCCATCCAGATTCATTGAAGAAATTCCAAAACAGTATGTCGAGGAGATAAAACCAAAGCGACCAACATACGCAGCGCAGCCAAGACAGGCTGCGCCGAGAAAGATCGGTGCCCCAAGCCCATCAATGTCTTTCAAGAGTGCGTCGGCGTCTTCATTCTCTCCACAGTTTAAGGCTGGTGACAGCGTTAGCCATACAGCCTTCGGCATCGGCAAGATAGTCAAGACAACTCCTATGGGCGGCGATGTATTGCTTGAGATTATGTTTGATACTGCAGGCAAGAAAATGATGATGGAAAAAACAGCTTCCAAGTTCATGAAAAAAGTTTAAAAAAGTTCTTGCAATTTGAAAAAAATTATGATATACTATATAGGCAGTTAAAAATGCCTATATATGCCGGTGTGGTGGAATGGCAGACACGCCTGACTCAAAATCAGGAGGGAAACCGTGGGGGTTCGAGTCCCTTCACCGGCACCAATTAGAGCGACAGATTATTCTGTCGCTTTTTCGTTATACCCGAAAGGAGTATCTTATGTATTTGCCTGATGAAATAAGAAAAATAATTGAAAATAAGCCGTATACTGTTGACGGTATCGGTCAGTCTGGTTCAAAAGTGCTGATTTTTGATGATGTAGTGCTGAAAATACAGCCTGCATCTGCGAATGTCGATAATGAAGCACAGCTTATGCAATGGCTTAAAGATAAAATATCCGCCCCTGAATGTCTGTGTCACATAAAAGAAAATGATACAGACTATCTTCTTATGACAAAAATCAAAGGGAAAATGGCCTGTGATGACGAATATATGAGCAATCCTGAAAAGCTCATTGATATTCTTGCTAATGCTATGAAAACCCTCTGGGATGTGGATATTTCTGAATGTCCTGCCTACATGACACTCGATACTAAGCTTAAAATGGCAGAATATAATGTGAAAAATAATCTGGTCGACACAGAGAATACACAGCCTGGAACATTCGGCAAAGATGGATTTGAATCTCCTGATCATCTGCTGAAATGGCTTATGGAAAACCGTCCGGAAGAAGATATGGTGCTTTCTCACGGCGATTTCTGCCTGCCAAATATTTTGATGAATAACGATGCATTCTCCGGCTTCATTGATATCGGCAGAATGGGAATTGCTGACCGCTGGAATGACATTGCGATTTGCTGGCGAAGCCTTAAAGACAACTATATCGGCAAATATTCCACAAAAAGGTATGATAATTTCGATCCCGACTATCTTTTTGAAGCTCTCGGAATAGAAAAAGATGAAGAAAAATTAAGATACTACATCCTTATGGATGAATTGTTTTAATAAAACAGCACTTGACATATTTAAGATACAGTGCTATAATTTAGAAAAAATAACAGGGGAGCTCGTAAAGCGGGCTGAGAGGAAGTAATCAAACTTCGACCCTTAAACCTGATGCGGATAATGCCGCCGTAGGAAGTCATCATAGTTTGATTTTGCGGAGGCAATCCAAAAGGGTTGCCTCTTATTTTTTTTATTTTCTCTGAAAGGAGGGCAGAACATAACGGACAGGAGGGGAGCGCCTTTTGTCTTGGATTTACAGCGATGGGAAGCCGTGTTCCGGCGTGAGAGGAGACCATAAAGTCTCGACCGACACTTCATTACACAATGGGGGAAGTGGCGCTGTAAAAGTGTTCTTCCCAACTATCAAAGGAGAATAAAAATGAAAAATAATAAGGTTCTTAAAATTTCACTGGCAGGTATTCTTATTGCAGTTGCAACTGTGGGCAGTATGTTTTCGTTTCCTGTATTCGGCAGCAAATGCTCGCCTGTTCAGCATATGGTTAATATAATTGCGGCGATTTTCCTCGGCCCTCTCTACGGCACAGGAGCAGCATTTATAACAAGTCTTCTGCGTAATATGTTCGGCCTTGGCAGTCTGCTTGCATTCCCGGGCAGTATGTTCGGCGCATTTCTTGCAGGTATCGCGTATAAAAAGAGCAAAAGCATTACGCTGACACTTATCGGTGAAGTTTTCGGCACAGCAATTTTAGGCGGTCTTGCGGCATATCCTGTTGCAATAGCATTTATGGGTAAGAGCGCCGCAGAACTGGCATTTTACGCATATATAATCCCGTTCCTTGTTTCAACAGCAGGCGGAGCGGTGATCGCAGGTGTTATAATTTTTTCTCTCCAGAAGTCTGGTGTTCTCACTAAAATGCAGGAGAGAATCAACAAATAAATAATAATGGGAGCTTGCAGCGGCAGGCTGAGAGGAAGGGAAGCACTTCGACCATCTGACCTGATACGGATAATGCCGTCGTAGGGATTTTTTAAAGCGGTGGGGTGTTATAATCTCACCGCTTTTGTTCAGCTTCCGGAAACGAGGTATTTATGAATTACACAACACAGATGGAAGCGGCACGAAAAGGTATTTTCACAAAAGAAATGGAAATCGTTGCTCAAAAAGAAAAAATGGAAAAAGATAAGCTTATGGCACTTATTGCGGAGGGTAAAATTATTATTCCATGCAATAAAAACCATAAGTGTATCGATCCAAACGGTGTAGGTGCAATGCTCAGAACAAAGATAAATGTAAATCTCGGCACATCAAGAGATATGGCAGACCTTGAGACAGAGCTTGAAAAGGTGAACAGCGCAGTTAATATGGGCGCAGAAGCAATTATGGACCTCAGCTCATACGGCGATACAAGAAAGTTCCGCAGACTGCTTACAGAAAAATGTCCGGCAATGATAGGCACAGTGCCGATTTATGACGCTGTTGTGTATTATCATAAACCACTTGCTAAAATCTCAACAGATGAATGGATAGATATTGTCAGAATGCACGCAGAAGACGGCGTTGACTTTATGACAATTCACTGCGGTATGAACAGAGCAACTGCAGAGCGTTTCAAGAAAAATAAGCGCCTTATGAACATCGTTTCAAGAGGTGGCTCAATCATGTTTGCGTGGATGGAAATGACAGGCAAGGAAAATCCATTCTTTGAAAGATTTGACGAGATTCTTGAGATTTGCAGAGAATATGATGTAACTCTCAGCCTTGGCGATGCCTGCCGCCCGGGATGTGTCAAGGATGCAACAGATGCCGCGCAGATAGAGGAGCTTATCGCTTTGGGGGAGCTTACAAAAAGAGCGTGGGAAAAGGATGTACAGGTGATGATTGAAGGTCCGGGCCACATGCCAATCGATCAGATTGCCGCAAATATGGAGATTCAGAAAACACTTTGCCACGGTGCACCTTTCTATGTCTTAGGTCCTATCGTAACAGATATTGCGCCCGGATATGACCATATTACATCTGCTATCGGCGGTGCAATTGCAGCGAGCGCAGGCGCATCCTTCCTCTGCTATGTAACGCCTGCAGAACATCTTTCTCTCCCTAATGTGGATGATGTCAAAGAAGGCATTATTGCGGTTAAAATTGCGGCTCATGCGGCAGATATTGCAAAGAAAGTCCCTGGCGCAATGGACTGGGATAATGAAATGAGCGATGCAAGACAGAAGCTCGACTGGGCAAAGATGTTCAGCCTTGCCATTGACCCTGAAAAGGCTAAAAAGTATCGCGATAAGTCAAAGCCACAGGCGGAGGATACCTGCAGTATGTGCGGTAACTTCTGTGCTGTAAGAAACGTAAACAGAATACTCAATGGTGAAATAGTTTCTATTTATGAGGAATAGTATGGATATATTTGAAAAAATAAAGGCTGAGCGCCCGATTGTTCATTCCATCACCAATAAAGTGACTATGAATGACTGTGCAAACATAATTCTTGCTCTCAAGGCTTCGGCGATAATGGCAATGGATGCCTCCGAAGTGGCGGAAGTAACTTCTGTCAGCAAGGCTTTGTGCATCAACATCGGCACACCCGATATCAACTCGGCAGAGGCTATGGTAAATGCAGGCAAAAAGGCCAATGAGCTTGGTATACCTGTCCTGCTCGACCCGGTGGGCGCAGGTATATCTCAGCTTCGTAAAGATATTTTAAAGAAATTGATGAACGAAGTGAAAATTTCGGTCATACGCGGCAATTATTCTGAAATCAAGGCTGTCGTCGAAGGCACAAAGGCAACGATAGACGCCGACCTGAAAGATAAAATAAATGAAAACAACATAGAGGAGTGCGTGGCTTTCGCTAAAAAAGCAAGCCTTATCACAGGTGCTGTGGTTGCAATAACGGGCGAAACCGATATTATCACAGACGGACAGACCGCATATTGTGTACATAATGGGCATGAAATGATGAAATATGTCACGGGGGCGGGGTGCATGACATCGGCGGCAACCTCCGCGTTTATGGCAGTAAGTGACGATATGCTGAAAGCGGCACTTTACGGGGTCTGTTCTATGGGTATATGCGGCGAAATTGCCATGGAAAGAATGAAACCCGGCTGCGGAAACGCTACATACAGAAACTATATTATAGATGCGGCATTTAATCTCACCAATGAGCAGTTTGAAAGGATGGCAAAATATGAAACCAGATAATTTGATTTTATACGGCATAACAGAAGGAAAATGGCTGGAAGACAGTAAAAGATACGAGAAAGTAGAGCAGGCTCTTAAAGGCGGAGTTACAATTCTGCAGATGAGAGAAAAGAATCTCGACGAAGAAACTTTCATTGGAGAAGCGATAAAAGTCAAGAAGATATGCGAAAAATATGGTGTTCCTCTTATTATAAACGATAATGTAAATGTTGCACTCAGAAGCGGCGCAGATGGCGTTCATCTTGGTCAGAAAGATATGGGCGTGAAGGAAGCCCGTGCCATTCTCGGAGGTGATAAGATAATCGGCGCATCTGCAAGAAGCGTTGAGCTTGCTGTAAAGGCTATGAATGACGGAGCGGATTATCTGGGCACAGGCGCGGCATTCGGGACAAATACCAAAATGGACGCGATTACAATATCTCATGAAACAATAAAGGAGATATGCAGCTCGGTTAATATTCCTGTAGTTGCTATCGGCGGAATAACAAAGGATAATATTCCACAGCTTGCAGGTCGCGGAATTGCAGGTGTTGCGACAGTTTCAGCTATTTTTGGCGCTGATGATATTGAAAGTGAATGTAAAATCCTTCGTGAAATATCCGAAAGGACGGTGAAAGCATAATGAAAACTGCTCTTACAATAGCAGGTTCTGACAGCAGCGGCGGCGCAGGAATCCAGGCTGACATCAAGACTATGACTGTGAATGGAGTGTTTGCAACAAGCGCAATAACAGCTCTCACAGCACAGAATACAATGGGAGTAACAGGTATACATACTGTTTCACCTGAGTTTCTCAAATTGCAGATTGAAGCGGTTTTTGATGATATCAGACCCGATGCAGTTAAAATAGGAATGGTGGCTTCTTCGGAGCTTATTAACACTATTGCAGATATATTAAAGCATTATAATGCGCAAAACATAGTTGTTGACCCTGTCATGATAGCTACAAGCGGTTCAAAACTTATGGAAGACACCGCTTTGTCTGCACTTAAAAATAAGCTTTTGTCAATGGCAACCATTGTAACTCCTAATATTCCAGAGGCACAGGTGCTTGCTGATATGGAAATACATAATGAAGAAGATATGATTACTGCGGCTAAGAAAATCTCGGATAGTTATGGCTGTGCGGTGTTGTGCAAAGGCGGGCACAGTATAAATGATGCAAATGACCTTCTGTATGCTGAGGGAGAGGCGATCTGGTTTTATGGCAAAAGAATAAACAATCCCAATACTCACGGCACAGGCTGTACTCTTTCCTCTGCAATAGCCTCAAATCTTGCCAAGGGATGTACGCTTGAAGAATCTGTAAAAAATGCCAAGGAGTATATATCGGGGGCGCTTGAAGCAATGCTTGATCTGGGCAAAGGCTCAGGTCCCCTTGATCACGCCTTTAAACTGAATAATAGCAACAGAAAATAAAAAACAAGACCTGTCATAAAAAGACAGGTCTTTTTAAAATAAAATGTAAAGTTGTGACAAATATTGTTTACAAATGGTGGAAAATGTAGTACAATGAATGGGATAAATAATCCTTCACGGAGGTATAAGATGCCGGCGATATTAGCACATTTCCAGTTCGGCATGGAAGTTCTGAAACATCTTCAGGACGAAGCTCTTTCGATAGTGAAAGAGAATATAGACGAATACACACTTGGCCTTCAGGGTCCGGATGTGCTCTTCTTCTATAAGCCGTATACAGGTACATACATTAGCAAAACAGGCTCTCTGATACATTCAAAGGCGGGCAAATATTTCTTTGAAAAAGGAAAGATGAGCTGTGAAAAGTATAAGGATGCAAGCCTTGCTGCATATCTTATAGGCTGTGTCTGCCACTACTGCTTTGATAAAAATGCCCATCCTTTTGTAAATGAAAAAGCCCCTGCTTCAAAGCTGCATCATAAGCTTGAAGCGGAGTTTGATCTGTATATATCAAAAAAATATGGTCTTAAATATCCAAGAAATACTTGCCTGCCAGTCAAAGTGAAAAACAGCAAGGCGTTGGGCGATATTTATAATATTTCAGGAAAGCAGTTTGCCAATTCACTTTCTGATATGCGCAGATACTCTGCAATACTTGAGAACAGAAAGCTTGTGGAAAACGCAGAAAAGCTGGTTGGAAAGAAAGGTGCATTCTCTTGTATGTCTCCGCCAACAACTCCTGCTTACACAGCTGAAACTGAAATCATGGACTCTATACTCCATGGAAGCGTTGAAGAATGCCGCGAAATGATATATGAGTTCTGCAAATATATAAAGGGGGATTTGCCTGAGCTGACAAGCTTTGAGGCAAATTTTGAGGGGAAATAAATATGAAAATGACAAAACAGGAAAAGGCATGGGTTTTGTACGATGTGGGTAATTCGGCATTTACAATGCTCATTTCCACAATAATTCCGATATTCTTTAAGAATCTGGCGGCAGGTGCGGGCGTTGAAGGCGACTTGTCGACTGCTTACTGGGGATATGCGGCAAGTATTACAACAATAATCGTTGCCATTATCGGTCCGGTGCTTGGCACACTTGGCGACCATAAGGGTTATAAACTGCCGTTATTTATGGCGTTTGCCCTTGTCGGTATTGCAGGATGTGCAGTTATGGGTTTTGCAACCAACTGGCTGCTTTTTATCGCGCTTTTCATCGTAGCTAAAGTCGGTATGTCGGGCGGCAATATCTTCTATGATTCAATGCTTTGTGACATCACATCGGAAGACAGAATGGATACAGTAAGTACAAACGGTTACGCATGGGGCTATATCGGAAGCTGTGTTCCGTTTGCAGTATCGCTTATTCTCGTTCTTACAGCGGAATCCACAGGTCTTGGTACACTCAACGCAACAATTATTGCCTTTATAATTAACGCTGTCTGGTGGCTTGCCTGCACACTTCCATTGGCAAAAAGCTACAAGCAGACCCATTATGTTGAAAAGAATGACCATCCGGTTGCAGAAAGCTTTAAGCGTATAAAGGAAACCTTCCTTAAAATGTCTCAGAATAAGGCAATTTTCACCTTCCTTTTTGCTTTCTTCTTCTATATCGACGGTGTTTATACTATAATTGAAATGGCAACATCCTATGGCAAGGATGTTGGCATCACAGACAGCAACCTGCTTCTTGCGCTTCTTCTTACACAGATAGTCGCATTCCCATGTGCTATTATTTTCGGTAAGGTAGCTAAAAAGGTCGAAAGCACAAAACTGATCAATATCTCCATTATTGGTTACCTTGCTATTGCACTTTTCGCGGTACAGCTCGATAAGACATGGGAGTTCTGGTTCCTTGCAGTTTGTGTGGCGATTTTTCAGGGCGGTATTCAGGCTCTTTCCAGATCTTATTTTGCAAAGATCGTTCCAAAGGAAAACTCCAACGAGTTCTTTGGCATTTACGATATCTTCGGCAAGGGCGCGGCATTTACAGGCACATTGCTTGTAGGCTTGTTCACACAGCTTACAGGAAACTCCAAATACGGCGTTCTCGTTCTTCCTGTGCTTTTTGTGGTGGGCTATTTTGCTTTCCGCAGTCATCTTAAAATTGCGAAAAAATCTTAAAGCTATCTCTCAATATTCTATTGACTTTTGCTAAAAAAGTAGTATAATATTGAGTGTTATCGGGGTATAGCTCAGTTTGGTAGAGCGCTTGCTTCGGGAGCAAGAGGCCTCGGGTTCAAGTCCCGATACTCCGACCATAAAAGGACCGCTTTGAGGCGGTCTTTTTGTTTTGCCAGAAAATAAAAAAGGACGGAAGATTTTCCGTCCTTTTGAACTTATAAACCGTTATTTGTATTCATTGATACCGGAGACACCGTCGAGAGGGAGAGAGAAGACCATACCTCTTGCTTTGCTGTTGATACCGCACTTTTCAGAAATTGCCTGCATGATCTTTATTCTGTCATTAGCTGAGCTTACGATAAAAACGATATCGCGCTCGTCCTGAATATTAACACCCCAGAACTGGGTGACTGCTTCATTATTGATATGGCGTGAATGAATAACAGTACCGCCTGCTGCACCGGCAGAACG
>SVKW01000158.1 GCA_015068285.1 Oscillospiraceae bacterium
TCAAACTCCCTTACCGAATTGTTATACTCAGGCGGATTACCCGCTGTGACAACTATCCACCCCTCCGGCACACGATGTCTGCCGAAGATTTTGTACTGGAGAAACTGGAGCATTGCAGGGGCAAGAGTTTCCGAAACGCAGTTGATTTCGTCGAGGAAAAGTATGCCCTCATGCAGTCCTGTCTGCTCCATCATATCGTAGACCGAGGCGATGATTTCACTCATTGTGTACTCGGAGACATTGTATTCCACTCCGCCGTACACCTTCTTTTCGATAAACGGCAGACCGAGCGCCGACTGTCTTGTGTGATGCGTCATAGAATAGCTGACAAGACCGACACCAAGCTCACCCGCTATCTGCTCCATAATCGCCGTTTTGCCTATGCCGGGAGGTCCCATCAGGAAAACAGGACGCTGACGCTCTGTCGGAATAAGATAATTTCCGAAGCTATCCTTGGTAAAATAAGCCTTTATAGCATTCTGTATCTGATTTTTAGCTTCTTTTATGTTCATTTCTACCTTTTCTTACACTCCCCCGTATTTATTCCGATGCATTAAAATGCTTTTCTCTCTTTCAGCATCATGAGAAATTCGTATTCGGTCAGCACTTTTGCCCCCTGCGCGCGTGCCTTCATGACCGTGCTGTCCTCTTCGTCGATATTCAAAGCTATAACTATATCTGTATCCTTGCCGAATCTTGAGGCATAGATGCCGCCAAGCTTTTCGATAAACTCCTGGAATTGCTCTCTCGGGAAGTACTGCAATCCCTTTGGAAGCGCTTTCAGCTTGCCGAGGCAATATACCTTTTTGTCTTTAAGTGCCTCCATATCGCACACATCAAACAGAGTTTCCAGACCGATATGGAGATAAGAAAGCGGCATTATAGTTGCAGATGGAAGTCCCGAGCCGCCTACCGCTCCATCAGAATAAACATAGTGCAGGCGGTTTGCAATATAATGATTGTTGATAAAGCAGCCTGTCGATTCGCCGTTCGCCACAAGACGTCTTGCACTTCCCAAAGCGTAATCATCGACAGTAACATTTTCAAAAAATTCAAATGAATAAATGCCAGTATTATAGAATGCCTTTTCAGAAATATGCTTCACCGCTGCAGGAATATGAATTTCCTTAAGATTTTTGCAATCCTTGAAGCAGTTTTTGCCTATATCTTCAAGTGTGGACGGCAAGGTCACCTTTTCAAGATTTTCACATCCGTGGAATGCATTGTCGCCGAGACGTGTGTAGCCTTCAGGAATTATTACAGATGTGATGCTGAGATAATTTTCAGGCAATTTTGCTGTGGCATTGGCAATTTCTGTTATAGCAACGCCGTTTATTTCTGTCGGGAATGTGACTTTGGTATCACTTCCGAGATAGCGTGTCACCTGATTTGTATTATCCTTGTGCGCTTTCCATTCAGCCTTCGGCTTTGACGAAAGAGAAAGGCTTTCGGTCTTCTTTTTAGCCTTGACAGGCGCCTTTGACTGATATTCAAGCAGAAGTGCTTTCATCTGTGTATCACTGCACTTTTCAAGTGCAGCTTCTATTGCATCGCTTTTAAGAATGCCAAGCTGATTATAAAACATCACCGCTTTGATGTCATTTTTCTCAACGCAGACAGCGAGTATCTTCTTCATACTGCGTTTGAGATAGTCTTCATAGGTCTTGCGTTTGTCGTCAGCAAGGTCGACAGGATATCTGAGACGAAGCGTTGCCACTTCCATTTTTTCGTCGGCCTCCTTGAGAGACGAATACGCTTCATCAAGGGAAGCAAAATCGAATGACGGGTAGTTTTTCCATCCATTCACAATGGCTTCACGGTATTTTGAATGAGTGCCGTTGCTTTTGCCCATGTAAACCTTGTAAAGCACATTATCGCTTTCGGCGCTTATGACGGTTATCCAGCTTTTCTCACATTCCCATCTTCTGTCTAAAAAATCGTATACATATATCAGCTTTGCAACATCTGCCTTTAAAGTATCATATATTTCAAGTGACAGTCCTTCGCATCTGTTGAAAGCAAGCTCGCCTGCTTCCTTGACCGATTTTGGAATGCGGAAATTTTTCAGAGATGTATAGGCAAATGCATATCCACCAATGCTGTCCAGACCTTCTGTAAAGTTTATATTCATCAGCTTTTTACAGCCTCTGAATGCGGAACTGCCGATGCTTTTTATGCTTTCAGCATGGAAGCTTTCCAATTCTTCACATTTTGCAAATGCATTTGATTCTATTGCAACTACATTTCCCATCGATACATTTTTAAGAGCAAGACATTCATAAAATGCCCCTTCTCCTATCTTCTTAACGCCATTCAGCTCGATTTCTTCAAGGCTGAAGCTATCCATGAAAGCCTTCATACCAATTTCTTCAAGCTCATGATTAGCAATGATTTTCCTGATTCCCTGATTCCCTTTGAAAGCCTGAGGCGCAATATTAACCGTCTGCTCAGGCACTTCATAAACTCCATTTGTAATAACAGACGGAGCATAGAGCAGAGTTTTCATATCCTTTGTGTAGAGAAATCCGTCTTTGGAAGCGAAGTTTTCATTTTCTTCTGCAACTTCAATTTTTTCCAGCTTAACTTCCTTGTAACCCATAGGTTTTCCGTGGAATCTTGCCTGACCTGCTGACGTATCCGGCAGAGCACCATCGTGTATCTTCTCAACGTTTTTGCCTATGTATATTGAGCGGACGTCGCGCGCCTGCCAGAAGGCGTATGGATAAATTATCTTTGTTTCTTCAGGCAAGACCACGTCTGCAACAGAATTATCGCAAAGCATCAACGCAACGCTCTTGTCGGCTTTCATAAGAATGCCTTCATGGTTGATAAGATATTCATTGTCAGGACTGATACATACGCTGTCCATCCATTCTTTTTCTCTTATCTTACCTACAATTAACTGCACCGTGGACGGAATAAATATCTTTCTTACCGGCCAGAGGTCCCCTGTTGATATTGTTACAGACGCATACACAGGCTTTCCATCTATCATTTCGGGGATTTTCACCATATTATCCCTGCCGACATAGTCTGTTATCATCACGCCGTCGTTTATCGGCTGTGTTCTGAACAGCTTTCCATCGGTATCGGGAATATTTTCAAATACGGATATATCAAGCATAACTGTCTCCTGTCTTAAAGCTCAAGTGAGAATTCGTCCATAATGTCATAGTCTGCAAAGTGCTGATTCTTGTAATCGAGCAGGATTGCCATTACATTGACGGCATTATTTTCGTTTGCAATATTGATAAACTGGGAAATCTGGGCAAGTGTAAACTGCGGAAGCACATTTGCAACCGATACATCGTCATTCTTCACGCGGTCGTAGGCTGTGATTTTATCAAAATATGCCACTATGTGGTTTATCCTGCGGTCGAATTCCTTATATCTGAATGATGTGATTTCAAATCTGTCATTTGGCTCGATGCTGTGTCTGCTCCAGTCGATACGCTCGATGTTGACATCACAGTATTCAACCCAGATATTGATTTCTGCATGGAAATCCAGATCTTCAACATAAATACCACGCTTCTGCTGACCGATAAAGCGATAGTATGGCACCATACAGCCTTTGTAGCGGTCTTCCTTTATTGTCTTTTCGTCAATAACAGGCTCCCATATCTGTTCAAACGGCTGTTTGAGATTATTGGAAATGAAATACTTCTGCCATGCTTCAAGGTCTTCTGCCTTCATCTCCATAGGATGTGCAAGACCTACGCGATATTTATTATTGAACACATATTCTTCGCCCTTTGCATTGACAAGGCCGTTTTCACCTATTGTGAATGTCTTTTTATTCTGCTCCCATACAAGCAGACGAGCAACTGCACCGAGAAGAACATTGTCTATGTAAGCAGACTTCCAGTCGCCTGCCTTTCTTGTATGACCTTTCAGGAAATCTTCGAAAAGCACATCAGCACGGTTTTTTATGATTTTCTTGGCGCTCTTCTTCATTTCAGAGAAGTCTGCGTTTGCCGCCTTATAC
>SVKW01000018.1 GCA_015068285.1 Oscillospiraceae bacterium
TATCCGCACAGGATGTATTTACTTGACAATTTGTCCCTTTTATTATATTATTATAAATAAGGTAAATTTTCATATTAAATATAAACAGGAGGATAATGTTATGCAGAACACACAGAAGACTATGGAAAAAATAGTCACTTTGTGCAAAGGCAGAGGCTTTATATACAGCGGCAGTGAGATCTATGGCGGTCTCTCCAACACATGGGACTACGGCCCACTCGGTGTTGAACTCAAGAACAACGTCAAGAAGGCTTGGATGAAGAAGTTCGTTCAGGAATCCCCATACAATGTAGGTCTTGACTCTGCAATTCTCATGAATCCAAAGACATGGGAGGCTTCCGGCCATCTCGCAGGCTTCTCTGATCCACTTATGGACTGTAAGAGCTGCCGTTCCAGACACAGAGCTGACAATCTCATCGAAGCAGCAACAGGCGAAGATCCAGCAGGCGCAACAAACGAAGAACTCGAAGCTATCATCAAGGAAAAGGGCATTGTATGTCCTGTCTGCGGCTCAGCTGACTTTACACCAATCCGCTCCTTCAACCTTATGTTCAAGACATTCCAGGGCGTTACAGAAGATAACAAGAGCGAACTCTATCTCCGTCCTGAAACAGCACAGGGTATCTTTGTAAACTTCAAGAATGTACAGCGTACAACAAGAAAGAAGATCCCATTTGGTATTGCACAGATCGGTAAGTCTTTCAGAAACGAAATCACACCTGGTAACTTCATCTTCAGAACAAGAGAATTCGAACAGATGGAGCTTGAATTCTTCTGCAAGCCTGGCACAGAACTCGAATGGTTCGATTACTGGAAGGCATATTGCATCAAGTGGCTCAAGGATCTCGGCATCAAGGAAGAAAATCTCCGCTTCCGTGACCACGAACAGGAAAAGCTTTCCCACTATTCCAACGCTACATCCGATATCGAATTCGTATTCCCATTCGGCTGGGGCGAACTCTGGGGCATCGCTTCCAGAACTAATTTCGACCTTAACGCTCACCAGACAGTTTCCGGCGAAAACCTCGAATACTTCGATCAGGAAAAGAACGAAAAGTATCTCCCATACGTTGTCGAGCCATCTCTCGGCGCAGACCGTTCTGTTCTCGCATTCCTTGTTGATGCTTATGACGAAGAAGAAGTTGCAGCAGGCGATGTAAGAACAGTTCTCAGACTCCATCCGGCTCTTGCACCATTCAAGTGCGCAGTGCTTCCACTTTCCAAGAAGCTTTCCGGCAAGGCTCAGGAAATCTGGGAAATGCTCTCCAAGGACTTCATGGTCGATTACGACGATGCAGGCTCTATCGGCAAGCGTTACCGCCGTCAGGACGAAATCGGCACACCTTTCTGCATCACAGTTGACTTTGAAACTGTTGGTGATGACAAGGTTGAAGCTGACAACTGCGTAACAGTTCGTGAAAGAGACTCTATGGAACAGGTTCGTATCCCAATTACAGAGCTCAAGAATTACATCGCAGAAAAGATCGCATTCTAATTATGAATAACAAACGATTGAAAAAACAGATAGTGACAAGCCTTATTGTTCTGGCTCTGACACTTATCTTTGGCTATGCTTGCCGTTTTGAAGTCGTTGCAAGAATGGTAAGACCGCTCAGTGCAATAGCTACGAGCGGTCTTAATTGCATAATCTCCATTGTTCCGTTTTCGCTGATGCAGATAGTGCTGCCTGCGTTTTTCGCCGGAATAATTATCCACATTGTCCGTCATCTTGTGAAAAAACAATGGCTTGCATGGCTGCCAAAAACAATTCTCAGCATATCCTACATAATTTTCGCCTATGTATTTTTCTATAACTATGGCTTCAGCCTGCCTTATGCCAGTGAAGCTCTGCCGTATTCCATCGAAAAGCACAGCGTTGACACTCTCATAGAAGTGACGGAAATGCTGATTGATGACCTCAACGATGCTAACAGAAAGATTGAGCGTGAAGAAAACGGCGAAGCTATATTCGATGACTTCCGAACAAATGCCAACAAGGTCAACGAAGGCTATCGAAATCTTATGGCGAAATACGATTTCACAGATGCGTGGTATCTGGGCAAGGTCAAGCACGCGGGCATTTTAGCCGAGCCTATGGCATATCTTGACATCAACGGCATATTTTTCCCATTCCTTGCCGAAGCCAATGTAGGCTCGACAATAACTACAAATTACCCCTTCATCACAGCCCATGAGCAGGCTCATACTCTCGGTGTAGTCCGTGAAAACGAGGCTAATTTCTTCGCATTCCTCGCCTGTCTTGAAGCGGGGGACGACCAGCTTGCATATTCGGCATATATGATGGCTTATGTCTATGCTAATAACGCAATTTACCGCGAAAACCCTGAAAAAGGCTACGAATTGCTGATGACTCTCGACAAGGACGTTCTCGATGATATCAACCGACTTAATGAGCATGCTAAAAAGTATGACACGCCTGCCAAGGAAGTGGGTGAGAAGGTCAACGACACAATGCTCAAGGTCAACGGTCAGGAGGACGGCATCAAAACCTATGGCTATATGACCGACTTGCTTATCTCATACTATCTGTCAAAATAGGAGAAAACGATGGATATCGACTATGTTTCTTTTGGAAAAGGCAATAAAATCCTTATAATGCTTCCGGGGCTCAGCACTGCCGATGTGAAATCGGCGGGAGCCTTTCTTCCGCTTGTCTATCGTGATGTGGGGAAGAAATACAAGGTGTACTTTTTCGATAAAAAGAAAAATATTCCACAGGGTTATACAGTAAGAGAAATGGCAGGCGATATTGCCGAAGCTATGGATGAGCTGAAAATCGACAAGGCGTATATTCTTGGCTGCTCGCAAGGCGGAATGATAGCCCAGTATCTTGCCATTGATTATCCCGAAAGGGTGGAAAAGCTTGTGCTTGCCGAAACTCTTTCGAGAAATAATGATACAGTTATAAATGTGGTCAATAACTGGATAAATCAGGTGAAAAAGGACGATTATAAGGCCTTTGCCGCCGATATGACTTATAAAATGTACTCGGAAAAATATGCAAAGCGTTACAAGTATATGATACCGCTTATGGCGAAGCTTCTCAGGCCTGAGGACAAAGCTCGCTTTATCACCCTTGCCGAGTCCTGCCTTACCTGCAATGCCTATGACGAGTTGGACAAGATAAAATGTCCCGTCTTTGTGATAGGCGGCAAGGAGGATAAGGTGGTTTCTGCACAAGGCTCGTATGAAATTGCCGAAAAACTTGGCTGTGAAATATATATGTATGATAACCTGGGGCACGCCGCTCACGAAGAAGCTAAAGACTTCAACAAAAGAGTAATGGAGGTTCTCGACAAATGATAAAGTATTATCTGCTGACAAAAGACAATTTAACAATGCACTCTCTTGATACTTTTGTACGCACTCAGCCTGTGAATAAGTGCTACAGAAAGGCTGAAAATGGATACGAGCTGAAAAATGTCAGCTATACAGAGGAATGGAGTGTTGAGAAAAAACGCTCGGTTTGTCTGGAAATAACTGATGCCGCAAATATGAAAAGCTTTGCGTTTGGCGCTTTTGAAGGAGAAAGCATTGTTGGATTTATCTTCGTAAAAAATACAGAGCTTGTTTATTTCCATGTTTCACAACCATACAGAGGAAAGGGAATAGGCAGAAAGCTTTTTGAGATGGCTTGTGAAAAAGCAAGAGAATATGGCGCCCAACGACTTTATATATCGGCTAACTCATCAAAAGAAACAGTGGACACATATCTGAAACTCGGTTGCTCATACTCCGCCCACAAAAATGAAAAAGAGCCGTTTGACATTCAGATGGAGTATAAACTGTAAAAAAACAAAGCCTCCCAATTCGGGAGGCTTTTATTGTCGCTTCGCTCTCCAAATTGAGCAGGCTCAATTTGGGATGCATTAAGGGTTGCATTCTGATTAAGATATTCAACTTTCAGCGAAATGAATTCGCAGAAAGCGGGATGTACAATGCTTCATTTATGTAGTTAATGTACCTGCGGTGCTATTATATAAGTAAGCTTTGAAGTGTTTTAATCATCATAATCGAGAAGCTTGTTATTTACATTCCGATAAGACTTTTTACTACGAAGAAAATCGGTGGCACGATAAGGGCAGGGAGCAGGTTTATCGTGTTGATTTTCTTGATTTCAAGAATTGAAAGTCCTGACGAGAAAATCAGAATACCGCCGATAATCGAAATCTCGCACATCAGCTCAGGTGTTACATACGGCGCAATAATGCCTGCCAGCAGATAAATCGAGCCTTGCCAGCAGAAGAGCACGATGGCAGAAAGAGCAATGCCAAAGCCGAAAGTCGCCGCAAGTACCATTGAAGTCACAAGGTCAAGTGTTGCATTTGTAAAAAGATATGTATGATTGTTGTTGAGCGCGCTTTCAATAGGACCTAAAATGGAAAGTGTACCGATGCAGAAAAGCAGTACAGCCGTTGAAAGTCCCTGTGCCAGCCCCTCCTTGCCAAACTTGTTTGTCAGCTTCTGAAACTTTGAATCAATATCTATCCATTGCCCAAGCAGTCCGCCGATAGCAAGGCTGATGATGAAAAGCACAGGCATAGTGCTGTTTGGCATATTATTTGCAACAGAATTGATACCGAGCACAGTTGCCGCAAGACCCATACAGGTCATCATAGTCGATTTGAACTTGTCAGGAAGACCGTTTTTCAGACGGCTTCCAATAAAACTGCCTGTGAGAATAGTACAGCAGTTTGTAATTGTACCAATCATAAAAACTCCTTAAAATCCACAAAACAGACGAGAGGTCCCGTCTGTTTTGCTGTTTTTAATCAAAAAAGAATTCGTTTTTTTCAAACTTAGGCAGGTTGAGGTCGTGATACATGGCGAGAAAACGGATAATGCAGATCACACCTGCGCCAAGGAACATCGCATAATACTGCGGCATGAATTTGAAGCAGACGTAATAGATTACACCGCCGATAGCTGCGGCAGTAGCATAGATATTTTTGGTAAATATCATAGGGGTCTTATGGACAAAAATGTCACGGATAAGACCGCCGCCCACACCTGTTATAACGCCGACTGTGACCAGAAGAAAGCCATTGGAGTCAAAGCCCATTTCAATGGCAATGTTCATACCGGATACTGTGAAAAGAGCAAGGCCGAGAGCATCGCATACATTCATTGAAAGCATCAGCTTGCTCATTATCCATGGAGTGAGAAGATGGGCAAACTGGTTGAAAGCAAGAATGCATATCACAGAAATAAGCACGGAAATAAGTATGAACTTTGGGTCCATAAGGGCTGCAGGCGGTGTTCTGCCTAAGAGAAGATCGCGTGTTATACCTCCGCCGACAGCGGTGATTGCCCCAAGCACCATCACGCCGAAAAAGTCCAGCCCCTTGTCAATGCCGGTCAACGAACCAGAAAGGGCAAAAGCGATAGTGCCGAGTATTTCGACTGTAGGACCTATAACAGATAAAATATCCATAAATTACTTATTGTTGTAGTAATCAAGCAGTGTAACGAAAGTATCGATACCATACTTGAGAGCCTTTTCATCAAAGTCAAATTTGTTGTTGTGGAGAGCAGGAACAAAACCAAGGCCGAGGAAGCCGAATACGCCAGGCCACTTCTTCTGATAGAAGGAGAAGTCTTCGCCTGTCATGTGAGGAGTTTCCTTTTCAACAAAGTTTACGCCTGCCATCTTTACGATTTCCTTGTATTCTTCGTAAAGCTCAGGATCGTTCATAACTGCAGGATAGCCTTCAGCGCATCTGATTTCTGTCTTGCTGCCGAACTTTGCATCGTTTTCAGCGCAGATTTCTGTAAGACGCTTGAACATATAATCGAAAATGCCGTCATCAAATGCACGGATAGAGCCGTAAGCTTCAGCCTTTTCAGCGAGAATATTTCTTACATCGCCGCCCTGAACGATACCGAAGCGGAGAAGGCTGAGTGCGCCTTCAGGAAGCTCTTCAGCGCGCATCTTGTATGCATCGCAGATGATGTGAGCGAGAACTTCGTTAGCGTCAACGCCCAGTTCAGCACTTGCAACGTGAGCAGACTTACCTGTAACATGGAGGCTGAGCTCAGCAGCGCGAGCCATAAGGGGACCGGGACGAGTTGTGATAGTGCCGATAGGAGCTTCAGGCCATACATGGAAGCCGAAAACTTTGGAGATGTTCAGCTTGTCAAGCTCGCCTGTTTCAATGATAGGCTTTGCGCCGCCCTGGCTTTCTTCAGCAGGCTGGAAAATAAGAACGACGTTGAACTTATATTTTGTGTAGTTTTCAGCAAGATGATCAGCAAGCGCAAGAAGCATAGCCATGTGGCCGTCGTGACCGCAAGCGTGCATTACGCCGTCGTGTGTGGACTTGTATTCGCTGTCCTTAGCTTCCTGAATAGCAAGAGCGTCGATGTCAGCGCGGAAAGCGATGGTTTCTTCCTTGCCGTTGTCGAAGAAAGCGAGCCAGCCTGTCTTAGCCACACTAATGAGCTTACAAGGCATATCCTTGAGGATATTGTGGATGTATTCAGATGTCTTGAATTCCTGATAGAATGTTTCAGGAATCTTGTGAAGATCTCTGCGGTATTTTACATAATTTTCCATAAGTAAATTACTCCTTTGAAAAATAATAATATTTAATATGTCAAAACGATATTTCAACACTTTAATCATAGCACAACTTGCATAAAAATGCAAAAAGTTTTTGCAAATTTTATAATTAACAAAATACATAAGTAATTAAAAAAACATTGCAAAACTTTATTGAATATGTTATAATAAAAGAAAAGGGGTGAATCTATGATGAAAAAATCCTTAATTATACTAATCTCCATTTTCTTTCTGATATCATTAGTGACTGCCTGTAAAAAGGATGCTGAAATACATACTGAAAATACAGAAATAGCTACCGATCAAAAAACAGAAAGCACATCGGAAAGTAATTATGAAGAGGAAATGCAGAAGTGGATAGATAAATACACAAAGATGGATCGTGACGAGCTGCTTTCAACAATGAAAAAGGCTTTTGCGGAAGAAGGTGCTAATGATCCGCTTATAGTGCTTGCCTCTGTTTTTAATGAACGCAGGGATGAATTTTCTCCTGATGAATACCTTGAAATGATAGGTGATAATTCGCTCGATGAATTTCTTCGCGTTACATTTGTTCAGGTGCTTGATGAAGTGAGCGGATATGATGGAAATGACTCAAGACTATCTGATCTTCTTAACAGTGATTTGCCTGATTCAATCAAGCAAAGCCTGATAACGCATTTTGGATATGACGGCGGCATTACTCGTGAAGATCTTGAATATTATGCAGAGAATGGCGTTGGCGGAGTGGCAAGCTGGGCAATAAAGTCACTGAAAAAGCTTGAAGCAATAGAAGCAAATAACGTCATGAAAATTTCAAGAGAAATACTGAACAATATTTCAAATGCAGATGTGGGACAGATAAAAGAGACCTTCAGAACGGTTGCTGAAAATATACAAAACAATGCAGACGAAGAGCTTATATATTCTGTAGCAGATGATGTGTTGGATGGAAATTACGATAGCTCAACAAAAGATTCGATAATGTTCACACTCATGGATATGAATACATATAAAGCAATGAAATACCTTATGGAGCATCCTGCGTGTGATGATATAATGAAAACAGGTTTAGTGGACAGAAATTATCATACTCTGATTGAGATGCTTGGAAATATTCCGACAAAAGAACAGGTGGAATTTGCGCTGAAATGTATGGAAATTATACCTATAAAAGAGGTTGAAGAACCTATAAGAAAGGCTGTAAGCTCCTTTGAAAAGGGAACCTTTGACATGGTTGAGGTGGAGAGTGTCCTTGAAAAAATTGCTCAAGACGGAATCAATGGAAATCCGGCATGGTTAGAAAAATAATATACTCAGAAGGCAGGCATATTCGCCTGCCTTTTTTAATATCCTTATAGAAGAAAAAATATAAGGAGGGGGAGAATGAAAAAGGTACTCAAATACGGCGGCAGCTCGCTGAGCTCAGTTGAGCAGATAATCGCCATAGGAGAATACATAGCCTCGCTCGAAGGCGAAATTATAGTCGTCGTCAGTGCGATGGGTGACACTACAGATAAGCTTATCGAGCTTGCGAGAAGTATAGACACAGACAACAGCCGTGAAATTGATGTGCTTATGTCGACAGGGGAGATTTGCTCGGCAGCGCTTGTCGCCATGGCGGTCAGAAAAGCGGGTAAGGATGCCGTTTCGCTTAATGGAGCGCAGGCAGGCATAATCACGAATAACAACCATACAGACGCCGATATTATTTACATAGATACAACCCGCATTGAAAAGGAATTGAAACTGGGAAAAGCTGTAATTATCACAGGCTTTCAGGGGGTTACTGAAAGCGGAGAAATAACAACTCTCGGCAGAGGCGGCTCGGACACCACAGCCGTTGCTATAGCCGCCGCGCTCAGATGCCCCTGTGAGATATACACAGATGTGGATGGTGTGTACGACAAAGACCCCTTGCTCCACACAGATGCGGTGAAAATCAGACACATCAGCTACGATAAAATGATGGAATTATCGAAAAATGGCGCTGAGGTGCTTGGCTTCAAAGCGGCACAGATTGCAAGCAAATATAAGGTACCGCTCTACATTGGAATGTCCCTCGAAAGTGAAAAAACAGGTACTCGCGTGGGCGGGATAAATATTGCCGTTGTCGGTGCGTCAGGGCTTGTGGGGCGTACATTCCTGAAGGTGCTTGAAGAGCGCAATATCGATGTGAACGAGCTTTATCTTTTTGGCAGAAAAAGCGCAGGAGCTGAAATTGAATTTATGGGAAACCCTGTAAAAACAGAAAAGCTCAGCGAGGAAAATATCCATAATAAAACAATAGATTATGTATTCTTCTCTGCCGGAAATGAGGTAAGTCTTGAATATGCTCCGATATTCCAGAAATTGGGAATAACTGTAATCGATAACAGCTCGGCATGGCGTATGAATGACAATGTACCGCTTGTGATTCCGCAGATAAACAGCGAAAAACTCATAAATCATAAAAACATAATTGCAAATCCCAACTGCTCGACAATTCAAAGCCTGATACCGCTGTATATCCTTGATAATAAATACACAGTAAAGTCTGTAAGCTTTACATCATTCCAGGCGGTTTCGGGAAGCGGAATGAGAGGAATCGAAGACCTTGAACGCACACGAAAAGGAGAAAAGCCACAGTTTTATCCCTGTGACATAAGCAACAACTGCATTCCCCAGATAGGGGAGATTCTTGAAAACAGATACACCGAAGAAGAGATGAAAATGATAAATGAAACAAGGAAAATACTGGAAAATAATAAGCTGGAAATCACAGCATCCTGCATTCGTGTACCGATTATGAACGGCCATGCAGTCGATATGCATATAACCCTTGAAAAGCCATTTGAAATCGACGAAGTAAAGCAGCTTTTTGCCGAAAGCGATGATATAATTCTCTGCGAGCCTTACCCTGTTACAGAGATGTCTAACGGCACCGACAAGGTCTGTGTAGGACGTATACGACGGGACATTTCCGACCCAAATTCGCTCCATATCTGGTGCACTGCCGACAATATCCGCAGGGGAGCGGCGGTCAATGCTATTGAGATTCTTGAGTACCTCGAAAGGAGCAAATATGATTCTTAAAGGCAGCTTTACGGCGCTGGTCACCCCATTCACAAATGACGATAAAATCGACTTCGGTACGCTTGGAAAAATGGTGCAATTCCAGATTGAAAACGGCGCAGACGGACTTGTCGTCCTTGGTACAACTGGAGAAACACCTACGTTAACGGAACGAGAAAAAGAGAAAATAGTTCGTCTTGTGATAAGCGAAGTTAATGGCAAAATCCCTGTCATTGTCGGCGTCTGCTCAAACAATACAAAAGAGAGCGTAAAGCTCGCACAAAAATGGGAAAATATGGGAGCGAATGCTGTCCTTGTCATAGCTCCGTATTATAACAAAGCCAATGAAATAGGCATGGAAGATCATTTCACGGCAATAGCCGACAGCGTGAATATTCCCACAATTCTCTACAATATCCCCTCGCGCACAGGCTGCCCAATTCCGATAAAAGTCCTCAGAAAGCTGTCCCGTCACCCCAATATAATCGGAATAAAAGAGGCAAGCGGCGATATGAATTACCTGATGAAGTGTGCGAAACTCACAAGCGACAGCTTTGCGCTTCTCTCAGGTAACGACGATATGGTCATTCCAACATTATCGGTGGGCGGCACAGGTGTGATTTCGGTTATTTCAAATCTTATTCCAAATGAATGGAGCGCAATGGTGCATGATTATCTCTGCGGGTACCATAAAAAAGCCCTTGAGACACATATGAAGTATCTCGATTTAATAGAAACACTATTTATTGAGCCAAATCCTATTCCAATCAAAACCGCCATGAATATCGCTGATTTCAGGCTTCCGCTGTGTAAAATGCTGCCTTGCAATGAAGCAATTCTCCGTCATAGAATGAAAGAGGTGGGGCTGTGCTGAAAATTCTTATAAACGGCTATGGCGCAATGGGGAAAGTTCTGGAAGAAACTGTAAAAACATACGATGATATTGAAATTGCGGGAATGTGCAGAAATGCCGATGATTTGCACAAAACGGCCGATTTTGATGTTCTTATCGACTTTTCCGTGCCTGATGCCATCTATAATATTGCTCAATATTGCACAGAAAAGCAAAAGCCTGCCGTCCTTGCTGTCACGGGATATTCGCCGGAGCAGGAAAAAATCATTGAAGAATTATCCGAAAAAGTCCCGGTATTCCGCGCAGAAAACCTGTCAATCGGAATAAATATTATGAAAAAGCTGATAAAAACCGTATCAGAAACTCTCGGTTGGAATGCCGAAATAATCGAAAAACACCATATCAGGAAGAAGGATGCGCCGTCAGGCACAGCACTTTCGCTTGCGGAAAATATAAATGAAAGCATCCCGATACACTCGATAAGACTGGGAAACATAGTCGGTGAGCATTGCATTATCTTTTCACAGGGTGATGAAATACTTGAAATCAGACATATAGCGTTGTCCAAAAAGGTGTTTGCAGAGGGCGCTGTAAAGGCTGCAAGGTTTATAGTGTCTGCAGGAAAAGGAATATATAGTATGGACAATATCCTGTAAAATAAACAAAAAGGATGCAAGATGCATAAAAATATCTGTATAAATTTTACGATAAATGTTTGACATTCGGGACTCTATGCGTTATAATAATAGTATCAAATAGCAACTATCAGATTTGGAGATAAATTCAACTCGCATAGATACAGGAGGTAAAATTATGAAGATTATTACTATCAGCCGTGAATTCGGTTCCGGCGGTCGTGAACTTGGCAAGAGACTTGCAGACGCACTCGGCGTTCCTTGCTATGACCGTGAAATTATCAAACTTATCGCAGAACAGAACGGCTTCGATGAAGCTTATGTTTCCCATCTTTCCGAAAAGGTTATTCAGGTTTCCTACCCAATGACAATCGGCAGACGTTTTGTTACAACAAATCCTGTTCTTGAGCAGCAGATCAAGATCATTTCTTCACAGAGAGAAATTCTCAGACAGTTCGCTCAGAAGGGTGACTGCGTTATCGTAGGTCGTTGCGCAGACATCATTCTCCGTGATATGAAGCCAATGAACATCTTCGTATACGCAGAACAGCAGGCAAAGATCGATCGTTGTATCGCAAACGGCAGAGAAGGCGAAAATCTCGATCCAAAGGTTCTCCTCAAGAAGATCAAGCAGATCGACAAGGAAAGAGCTGCATACCGCGAACTCTTCACAGATACTGAATGGGGCGATATGAGATCCTATCATCTCTGCGTAAATACAACAGGCAAGGAAGTCAAGAGCCTTGTTCCTGGTCTTGTCAACTATGTAAACGGCTGGTTTGAAGCTAACAAGTAAATCAAATAAAATCATCCGCCTGCTGATGCAGGCGGATTTTTTATGCCATATAGTTTTAAATGGTAAAAAACGGCAATTATATTGATAAAAAATATGGCGAAAACCGTTTATTTTCCTTGATTTAAGGGGTAAAATGGAGTATAATATCCATATATGACTATCGGAAGGAAATCGTGCTTAAATGAAAAAAATCAAGATAATCACCCAGTCAGGAAGCGATATGACAGCTGCAATGGCAGAAAAATACGGCGTCCACGTTATCCCTGATATAGTCATATTCGGAGACACTCAATATCTTGGCGGGGAGACCATAACGGCTGCTGAATTTTACGATAAACAGGACAAAGCATCAAGTCTTCCGACAAGCTCCCAGCCCAATATGAATGACTACATTTCGTCCTTTGAAATGTATAAGGATTATGATGAAATACTGTGTATTACAGTGACTTCGCAGATGTCAGGCTCATTTAATTCTGCATCAATAGCGGCGGATGATTTCAACAGCGCAGGCTATAACGCAAAAGCCAGAGTGTTCGATTCCGAACAGGTTTCCTTCGGAATGGTATTCCAGCTTGTGAAAGCCGCGCAAATGGCAGAGCAAGGCTTTGGCTGTGAAGAAATTATAGTTGAGCTTGAAAAGATTAAGAAAAATATAGGCGTATACTTTGTGATGTCTTCTCTTGAAAATGCCCGTAAAGGCGGCAGAGTCGGCAAGATAAGAGCGCTTGCGGCAGATATTTTAAATGTGAAGCCTGTTTTGAAATTTGAAGACGGCACTGTGTCTGACACGGGAGTTGTAAAAAACTTTGAACAGGGGCTGTGTAAAATAGCTGAAAAATATCGCACAATGGCTGATTTTGAAGTTGGCGAATGCTATGTTTTCCATGCCGGAAATGAAGCAGGCGCGGCATCTCTTGCTGAAAAACTGCGTGGAATCAAGCCTGATCTTGACATACATACAGAATTTGTCGGCCCTGTGATAGGGATATACACCGGCAGAGGGTGCACAGGTGTCGCTTTTATCAAAAAGGAAAGTATATGATTTTTGCTGTGATAGCTTTTGCGATGTTCATTGTTTTTGATGTGAACAAAGTGCTTTGGAATGATAAAAGGCTCAATATGCTGTTTTTGCTCGGAGTAATCGTGCTGGCATACGGCTCGTATGATTGCTTTATAAAGGGCAGAACATTATTTAACATATTCGCCTGCATAAAAGACAATTTGCTTTTTGCGATTGCCGCTCTGTTTGGTATATGGAAGACATATTCGGTGCTGTTTATAGAGCTTCCGTTTGATGAAACCTATGCTAAAACCGGGAAATTGCCCCTTGTCGATACAGGCGCATACGGTGTGTGCCGTCATCCGGGATTCTGGTTTTTGCTGATTGCCTATGTTTCGTTGAGTGTGGTCTTTTTCAGTTTTAAGGCTGTGTTGTTTTCGATAATAGTCAGCACGCTCAATCTTTTATACATTTATGTGGAGGATATTTTCATCTTCCCGAAAACAATATACGGATACGATGATTATAAAAAGAGGGTGCCCTTTCTGGTGCCTCGCAGATAGATAATATGAAATAAAAGAGGAAGGAGGGAAGCTCATGAGATTTGAAAAAAAGCTTGTTTCATATACGCAGAAAGAGATATGGGAAGAGTATTGCTCTTTTCTTGATCTTTCTATTGAAGAGTATATGGAAATACAGAAGCGCCTTTTGCTTGAACAGATAGACCTTGTGTCGAAATGCGAGCTGGGCAGAAGATTATTCAAAGGAAAAAATCCAAAAACTGTAAAAGAATACCTGAGTGAGATCCCTCTTACCACATACGAGGATTATGCCGATATTCTGCTTCCGAAAAACGAATCCGCTCTTCCGGGCAAGCCTGCAGTGTGGCTTGAAACCACATGGGAAAGCGGCAATCACCCTGTAAAGGTTGCGCCCTATACAGAGGAGATGTTATCGGTATATAAGACCAATATCATAGCCGCTATGATACTTTCGACAAGCGACAAAAAGGGGCATTTCAAGGTCAAGCCGAATGAGAATGTTCTCTATGGTCTGGCTCCGCTTCCTTATGCCACGGGGCTGTTTCCGATGCTTATCGACAGCGAAATAAATATGAACTTTATGCCGTCGCTTAAAGAGGCAAAGGGGCTGTCCTTTTCTCAGCAGAGCAAGGTGGGCTTCAAACAGGCATCAAAGTGCGGAATAGACCTTTTCTTCGGCATGAGCAGCGTAATTTACAGCATAAGCAAGCGCTTTGAAGAGCAGGGCTTCGGAAGCTCAGGAGGGCTCGGCTCGCTTGTGGGAATGACGCCAAAAATGATGTTCAAAGCGGCAAATGCCGCCTATATCAGCAAGCGTGACAAGACCAATATAAAGCCGAAAGACCTGTTTGATATAGACGGTTTTGTCTGCGTCGGAACAGACACCATACTGTATAAAAAGGATCTTGAAGATTTCTGGGGCAGAAAGCCTCTCGAAGTCACGGGCGGCACAGAGCCGACCTGTGTCGGCACAGAAACATGGAGCAAGGACGGAATGGTCTTTTTCCCTGATGCCTGCTTCTATGAATTTATTCCTGAAAGCGAAATGTATAAAAGTATAGACGACCCTTCCTACGTTCCGCTTACATATCTTATGGACGAGGTCGTGGCAAATCAGCTCTATGAAATCGTGATAACCGTTCTAAAAGGCGGGGCGTTTATGCGATACAGAGTCGGCGATATGTACCGCTGTATCCGCACTAAAAACCCATACGATGAGCTTGATATCCCTCAGTTTGAGTATGTGGACCGTGTTCCTACAGTTATTGATATAGCAGGCTTTACCCGTATTACAGAAAATTCAATTAAAAAAGTCATCGAATACTCCAAGCTCGATGTGGAGTTTTTCACTGCATTCAAAGAATATGACGAGAAAAATCGTTCATTTATGCACATGTGTGTCGAAATGAGCGAGGATTCGGTTGCAAATTCAATGATAACAGGGCAGATTATAAAGGATCACCTCAGCGTTTATTTCAAAAATTTCGATCATGATTACAATGATCTTAAAAAGCTGCTGGGAATCGACCCTCTCAAGGTGACAATACTGCCTTGCGGCACAACAGACCGATATATAAGCAGATTCGGAAGAAAAATGAGAAGTATCAATCCTAAAAAAGAGGAGATAATCGAGCTTCTCAGAATAGCAGACACGGACGGAGGTGGAACAGAATGTCATTAAACGAAAGACTTTTTGTAATAATCCCTCTGGCATCCATGCTGTGCAATCTGTTTTTGTTCCTCACATTCCTTACAGCGAAAAAGACAAAGCTTGTAAAGTCCTTTATGTGGCTGCTTGTGGCTTTTATGATGTGGACAACAGGCTCTCTGCTCATGCGCCTTGGAGTATATCCGGGCGTGCCATTCTGGTATGATATTTCGATAACCGGCATATTCCTTGTGCCGCTGTTTATCTATAATTTCATACACCACTTCACAGAGCAGAAGGCGTTCTTCCTGAAAAGCGTGTGGACGGTGCTCACACTTATATGTGTCGTGCTGAATTTCTTCCACATATTTATGGAGCATCCGGAAATAAATGTAAATAACGGTGAAAAGGTTTTCAGCTTTACAATAAAGTGGCCTGCGGCATTTGTAGTGATTTTAGCTGTTGCAATTCTTTTTACAGCAGTGCGTCTGATCAAAAAATGCGTGTCTGAAGGCGAAATGAGTATTTCCCAGTTTTATCCATTGATGGCGGGCTCGTTCATAATGTTCCTCGGCAGCGTCGTGGATGCGATACCATTCATGTCGTCCCTGCCGAATGACACCTTTGCCTGCATGATAAACGCGGTGCTCGTCTATTATTCACTTTATAAAAAACGCCTCATTCCGCTGACACAGCTTGCATCAAGCGGCTCTACATATCTTGTATCTTCAACGCTGACAACGCTTATACTGGTGTCTTCGTACGGCTTCATCGAAGAGATGTATGACAGATTGTTCGGCGAATTTACAGATATAAAAACCCTTGTTATTTCAGTCCTGTTTGCCTTCTTCACCATCATTGTCTATACATTGATGAAGCGGCTTATGAATAACCTGTTTGTAAAAGCGCAGAAAACTCTCGAAACAGAGGTAAAGGAGTTTTCGGGCGCGGTTTCAAGGACACTCAATCTTGATGAAGTCCTCGGCGCATTCTGTGATCTCGTCAAGAAAAATATCGACACAGACACCGCTTTCATATTTATATATGATGCGAAAAAGGGAAAATATATGCAGATGGCATCGACAGACCCTCTCAAAGGAAATTCGATGTCTGTAGAGCGTGACAGTCCTCTGTGTAAGTGGCTGCTTAAAAACCATGAAGCCGTCATGTACAGAGACTATAAAAAGACTGTCAGCTTCAAAGCTCTCTGGGAGAGCGAAAAAAAGCAGCTTGAAACGCTTGGAATCAAGCTGATAGTTCCGTTTATCAATGAAAACGAGCTGGTGGGTATCGGGCTTTTCACAAAGAAAATGCGCGATAAGCCATATACCCAGGCTGAGCTTATATTCCTTGAATCGGCAGCCTCCATCGCCTCTATTGCAATGAAAAACGCCTCTCTTTATGAGACGATAAAGCACGAGGCGCAGGTTGACGGTCTGACAGGTATTTACAACAGAAAATATTTCATCGAGCAGTTCAATAAGGACTTTGAAAACTGCCGCGAAGATGCGATTTCTCTCGTTTTCCTCAATCTTGACGATTTCAAGCTGTATAATGAGCTTTACGGCAATGACGAGGGAGATGCGGCGCTTGTGCGATTTGCAGGCATACTTAAAAATACCATCGGTCAGTTTGGCACGGTAGCCCGTTTCGGAGGAAAGGAATTTGCCATATCCCTGCCTGGATGCGGCAGCAGTCAGGCTAAAGCTTATGTCGAAAAGATAAGGGAAGAGTTCATCATTGCCCAGGAAATGTCGGACGATGTATATAAAAAGAGCCTGACATTCAGCGCGGGCATCTGTTCATACCCTTCGTCGGCAAATAATCCGTCGCAGATGCTGACGAATGTCAATATGGCTGTCTACTCTGCAAAGCGTGACGGCAAAAACAAAATCGTGGTTTACACCCGTGAGCGAAGCCTTAAAACGCAGGAAAAGAGTAAAAAGACCATCGGTCAGGAGTATATGTCCACCATATATGCCCTTACAGCGGCTATCGACGCAAAGGACCACTATACATTCAATCATTCGCAGAATGTTTCTGCCTATGCCACCCAGCTTGCAGAAGCTATCGGGCTTGATGAGGAGCATGTTGAAATTATCAGACAGGCAGGTCTGCTTCACGACATAGGAAAAATTGGCATTCCGGAGGCAATTCTTTCAAAGAAAGAGCGGCTTACCGATGAAGAATTCGAGATAATGAAGAAGCATGTCGAAGGCGCGATTGCCATGATACGCCATCTTCCGTCTCTCGATTATGTCATTCCGAATGCAATAACCCACCACGAAAGATGGGACGGCAAGGGCTATCCCCGCGGCATAGCAGGGGAAAATATCCCTGTAGGCGGCAGATGTCTTGCTATCGTCGATTCTTTCGATGCAATGCTGTCAAAAAGACCCTATAAAGAGCCGATGAGCGTAGACGATGCTTTGGCAGAGATTGAAAAAAATCTCGGCAGACAGTTTGATCCCGATCTGGGCAAAGTCTTCATCGAGCTGGTTAAAAATGGCACGATAAAGGTAAATCAGAATCAGCCAACAGTTGGCTTCTAAAGAAAAAGACCGCTTGAATAAAGCGGTCTTTTGAAAATTTCTGTCCCATTTTTGAGTGTTCGGTTGTCATATAGACAAGGAGGTGTAAAAATGAAAAGGTATATATTTACTGCTGCTCTGGTATTGATACTGGTAATTCTGTTTTGTGTTTTTAATTCAGAAGAAAAAATGCCCACCTCACTCGACCCGAACAGAAGTATTTGGCCTGAAGCTGACTATGGAATAAATATACAGACAGAAAATAATGATTTTGCCGGAGTTATAACTGTAAATGAAATAAAACATCCGATGGGTCTGTATGACTATGAGTATACAAATGTCCTTGTCGCATATTGTACTGTTGAGGAAGTGCTGTTTGGGGAATATTCAGATGATACAATAGAACTGAAGATATATGGACGAGAGCCGTATATAGAAGGGGAACGGTATTTTGTTTTTGCCCAGAAGCTGCAGTCTTCGATAGCAGGACAGTTTTATCATACAATAGAGGACGGCATTTATAAAATAAATCCTCTGGGATATTTAAAACCATATAGTAAAATAGGCAAAACGGCGCTGGAAAAGCTAAATACCCTGAATGAAATGCGCGGATATCTGGCAGACAAGAATCCGGGATACAGAGATGATAAAATGTACGCCACTTTATCATAAAATTATATTTGACTTATTCAGCCTGTCTGTGCTAATATTATTTAAGTGACAAAAAATCCCAGAGGTAATATATAATGACAGAAATTCTTGTTAAAATGTTTATAAAAAATCCCGAAGATGTCAAGTCTGCCGAGGCGAGAAAACGCTATGGCGACTTTGCAAGTATAGTCGGTGTTATAGGCAATTTCATTCTTTTCCTTCTTAAAACTGCGCTTGGCATTATATCGGGCTCGATTGCAATCGTCGGCGATGCCTTCAATAATCTTTCCGATGTCGGCAGCAATGTGGTTACATATCTCGGCTTCAAGCTGGCTTCACAGCCTGCCGATGAAGATCATCCTTTCGGCCACGGTCGATATGAGTATCTCGCAGGTCTGCTCATTGCTGTTTTCGTAATTCTCGTTGGTGTTGAAGTTGTAAAGACATCAATTTCAAAGATTATCACGCCTGAGCCTGTGGAGTTTAACTGGTTTGTCGTTATCGGTCTTGCGGCATCTATTGCAGTAAAGTTCTGGATGGGCAATTTCTACAGTAATATCGGCAGAAAAATCAACTCCACAAGCCTTATTGCTGCTGAAGCCGACAGCAAGAGCGACTGTATTTCCACAGCAGCAACTGCAATCGGTATGGTGGCGGCAAAGCTTTTCTCTGTAAATATCGACGGCTGGCTCGGTTTGTTTGTAGGTCTTTTTATTCTGTGGGCAGGCTATAAAATCGCAATGGAGACTCTTGAGCCTTTGCTCGGAGGCATTCCTGACAGGGAAATCGTCGATGGAATCCACGAAATAATCCACAAATATCCAATCTGCATCGGTGTTCACGATATGATAATCCACGATTACGGACCGGGCAGAATGATGGGCTCGGCTCATGTGGAAGTGCCTGCCGATTGTAATATCCTTGAAGCCCACGACCAGATCGACAATGCAGAGCGTGAGATTACAGAGGTTCTTCACATGCCGTTTGTAATTCACATGGACCCTGTTGAAATGGACTGCGAGGAGGTACAGCGATACAGAAATGTACTTATCGACATTCTTGTATCTATGGATGAAGGTCTCACATTCCACGATTTCCGCATGGTGAGGGGTGCCACACATACAAATCTAATTTTTGATATCGTAGTGCCTCATTCGTGCAAAATGCAGAACAGCCAGATAAAGAAAATTGTCGACAGCGCCTTCCGCGCCACAGGCAAGGAGATATTCACAGTCATCACATTTGACAGAAGCTATATCGGATAAAAAATAAGCCACTCGTTTGAGTGGCTTTTACTTATTTTACAAGCCTTGAAAGAGGCTTGGAGAGGATATAAAGCGTAACGATTTTTATAATGCAGAATACAATCTGCACAGGGATTTTCATAATTACAACCGCCTGGAATGACCTTCCGTAAAGAGTCATAAGGGCGATAGGGGTAAGCCCCAGGTCAAATACAAGTGTCATAAAGATGAAAAGCATGATTATTCTTTTGAGCGTGAGCTGCTTTTTGTGAAGGAAAACCCCGTAAGTGAGACCTTTGAGCGCGGCAATAAGAGTGAAAAGCGGGGTAAAGGTCGTGCCCGCTGAATTGAGAAGCATACCGAGAATGTCTGCGCATACTCCGTAAAGCATGGCGTAAAGTGGACCGAGATAGAAACCGGCAAGGGCATCGGGGATAAAGGAAAAGCTCAGTCTGTCAAGATTTCCGGGGGTAAGTATGTAAATAAAGCGGGCAAAAATTATCTGGAGAGCCACCAGCATGGCGCCTATAGTGAGTTTTGAAATTTTTGACATAAACACACACCTTCTGAAATAAAATACACAAAAATTATAACATACAGGGGGAGAAAAGTCAATCAGATGCCTTTCTGTAGGGCTATATCAGAGAGTCATAAAAGAAAACATGGAGGATACCAAATAATTCTTCAAAATAAATCAGTTGGGGCATAAAAACACTTGCCCTATTTAAATTTATTTGGTATAATATATTAATACATAATGGGTGGGTTGTGCCCATAATGTTTATTTAGTTATTTATCAGCAAAGAGAGGAAAATATATGGATAAAAAGCTGGCTAAAATATTTGAACCCGGTGTCCGTCTTTGCTTTGTGGTGCTTATTGTTTTTTCACTGTATAGTCTGACTGTTTCTGTGCAGACAGGCCTTGTTCAGCTTGGAATCTCGCTGCTCCTCATTGCCTATTATAAGTTCGGCACTAAAAAGAGAAGTGAAAATATAGGCAAATATGTGGAAAATCTTATGTTTTCCGTCGACAATGCCTCGAAAAACTCCCTCCTTGATTTTCCGCTTCCTATGGTGATAATCCAGGCGGATTCCTCGGAAATAATCTGGGGAAATGATACTTTTGTCGATGTGGTCGGACGCAAAGACCAGATTTACGGCCATCAGATGGGCGAGCTTGTTGAAGGATTCGATACAAGATGGCTCATAGAGGGCAGAAAGGAATGTCCTTACGATGTGACGATAGGCGAAAAGATTTACAAGGTCAACGGCACACTTGTCCGCCCTGTAAAAGGAGAACGCCCTACATTCCTCGCCACATTATATCTTACAGATATCACAGACCTGAGAAACCTTGAAAATAAATACAACATGACAAGACCTGTTGCCACTATCATTGCCATTGACAGCTATGAAGAACTGGCAAAGAATCTTTCCGAGCTTGAAAAGTCCCATCTTTTCGCACAGATTGAAAAGGAGCTTACAACTTGGGCGGAAGAGGTCAGCGGTGTTATCAGAAAACTTGAACGCGACAGATATCTTTTCATATTCGAAAATCAGGAGCTTATCAAGTATACCGAAGGCAAGTTCAGCATCCTTGAAAAAATCCGCGAGATCAGAAACAGTGAAGATATGGCGGCCAGCGTTTCGCTCGGTATCGGTAAGGAAGGCGAAAACTTCCGTGATCTTCTGAGAAATGCAAATGTCGCTCTCGATATGGCTCTTTCCCGCGGCGGCGACCAGGCTGTTATCAAGTCTCCGCAGGGCTTTGAATTCTACGGCGGTCTTGCCAAGGAAATTGAAAAGCATACAAAGGTCAAGTCACGCGTCGTTGCAAATTCTCTCAAACAGCTTATCGCAGAATCGTCAAATGTCTTTGTTATGGGTCATAAGTTTTCCGACCTTGACAGCCTCGGCGCCTGCGTAGGTATCTGTGCAGCGGTAAGAAGCATGGGCAAGACACCTTACATAGTCATCAATCAGCGTGCAACTTCTGCAACTCCGCTTATTGAAAGACTTCACAAGGCAGAGGAATATGAAGGAACACTTATCGATTATGATGAAACAATGTTCCACGCAAATCCGGATTCTCTCCTTATCGTAGTCGATACAAACAGACCGGATATGACAGAGTATCCTGATGTTCTGACAACTATCCCGAAAATCGCTCTTATCGACCACCACAGAAGAGCGGCGGATTACATTGAAAATACAGCGGTAAGTATGCACGAGCCTTATGCAAGCTCGGCTTGCGAGCTTGTTTCCGAGCTTTTGCAGTATATGCTCCCTGACGGCGTAAGCCTTGAAAGATACGAAGCCGAAGCTCTGCTTTCCGGTATCTATCTCGATACAAAGGGCTTTACAGTCAAGACAGGTGTCCGTACATTTGAAGCGGCAGCTCAGCTCAAGCAGGCGGGCGCAGATATGCTTGAAGTCAAGCATATGTTCTATAATGACTTTGACTCTTATGTCAAGAAGTATCAGATTATTTCCAGCGCAGACGAGATTCTTCCGGGCATCACAGCAGCCTATACGGAGGAAGTGACAGACCGTGCTACAGCCGCACAGGCAGCCGACGAGCTCATAAATATCAAGGGCATCAAGGCTTCCTTTGTAATATTCAAAGAAAAGAATGGCATATGCGTTTCCGGACGTTCATACGGCCAGATAAATGTTCAGGTCATCCTTGAAAAAATCGGCGGCGGCGGCTCGCTTACTATGGCGGGCGCTCAGTTCTACGGCGATGAGACACCGCTCGGCGTATTTGAAATGGTACGCGATGCGGCAAAGGATTATCTGGATGAACAGGCAAAATAGTAATATAATCCAAAGGAGTAAAAAATATGAAAGTAATTTTATTGCAGGACGTTAAGTCCCAGGGCAAAAAGGACCAGATCATTGAGGTTTCTGACGGTTACGCAAGAAACTTCCTCTTCCCAAAGAAGCTTGCTGCAGAAGCAACACCAGACGTTATCAACAGCAGAAAGATCGCTGATGCTGCTGCAAAGAGAAGAGCAGACATCGAAAAGAAGGCAGCTCTTGAGCTCAAGGCACAGCTTGAAAATATGATCGTGACACTTAAGGCGAAGGCAGGCACAGGCGGCAGACTTTTCGGCTCTGTCACAACAAAGGAAATCGCTGACGCTCTCAAGTCCCAGTATAAAGTAGACATCGAAAAGAATAAGTTTACTATTGAAAATCCTATCAAGGCTTTCGGTACTTATGAAGTAAAGGTAAAGCTTTACCCTGAAGTTTCCGGTATCGTAAAGGTTAAAGTTGTTGAAGCTTAACCGATAAAATACACACAACCGATTTCGGTTGTATGCATAGGAAGGAGTGGGCTGAGTGGATGATTCTATTTTCATCCGACAAACGCCTCACAGCGTTGAGGCTGAGCAGGCAGTGCTTGGCTCTATTGTAATCGATCCGTCATGCGTTCCGCTTATGCTGGAAATGCTGAATCCGGAAGATTTTTATATAGAAAATCACAGAATAATCTTTGAAACCGTTATGACTATGTTCACAATGGGCAAGAAGATCGACTATGTCACCATTCTGGATGAGCTGAAAATGTCGGGCTATAAAGGCCAGATAGACAGACAGTTTTTCCTTGAACTGGTGGAAATTACGCCGACTTCTGCCAATGCTGAGCAGTATGCCGAAATAGTTCGCGGCAAATCAATGCTCCGTGATCTGCAGAGTGTGTCCAATGAGATAATCGAGCTTACGAAAAATGAGCAGGAAGACCCGCAGGATGTGGCAGAGCTTGCCGAGCAGAAGGTCTATGCTGTCCGTCAGGGCAGAGAGGTCAAAGGTCTCACACCGCTTAAAAGCGCCATCAAGGATGTTTATGACAGACTTGACGAGCTGGCTCTCACACCGGGCAAGCTTCCGGGCATTACAACAGGCTTTTCGGGCATTGACAATTTCATTGGCGGTCTTAACAAGAGCGAGCTTATCCTGCTTGCCGCCCGTCCTGGTATGGGTAAGACGAGTATCGTTCTCAATATGGCGACTGCCGCCGCAAAGGCTT
>SVKW01000159.1 GCA_015068285.1 Oscillospiraceae bacterium
GATTTGTGATGCTTTTGTACGCAGATTTTCAATCTCCAGCTCTTTTTCGTGCATTTTTATGCGGAGATTTTCTTCCTGACGCTCATTTTCCTCAAGCTCGGATTTTTTCGCCGAAAGCAGACGGAGGGCATTGTCATAGTCGATGCCTGTTTTTTTCGCCGATTCCTCCAGCTTTTCAACCTGCATAAGCCAGAGCGCAACTTCAAGAGCGCGCATTTCATCAATGAGGATAAGATATCGTTTCGCCTTCTGCGCCTGCTTGCGCAGTGGCTCGATCTGAGTTTCAAGCTCGGTTACGATATCGCGGATACGGACGAGATTTTCCTCTGTGCCGTCAAGCTTCTTTTCGGCTTCTTCCTTGCGGTAACGGAACTTTGTAATGCCTGCCGCTTCTTCAAAGATTTCGCGGCGGTCGCCCGATTTTACCGAGAGAATCTCGTCGATTCTGCCCTGACCGATGATGGAATAGCCGTCTCTGCCCAGACCTGTATCCATAAACAATTCATGGATGTCTTTAAGGCGGACAGACTTCTTGTTTATATAAAATTCGCTGTCACCGCTTCGGTAGTAGCGGCGTGTTACTGTGATTTCGTTATATTCGAGAGGGAGAATGCCCTCACTATTGTCAATAGTCAGGGAAACCTGACTGTAGCCCGACGGATGGCGTTTTGATGTGCCGCCGAAGATGACGTCCTCCATCTTGCCGCCGCGGAGAGTTTTTGTCGACTGCTCACCGAGCACCCATCTGACGGCGTCGACTATATTACTTTTGCCCGAGCCGTTAGGACCGACGATTGCAGTGATGCCGCGGCTGAGGTTTATCGTTACATGGTCAGGGAAGGACTTGAAGCCCTGAATTTCAACGCTTTTAAGATGCAAGGTGATACTCTCCTTTCTTTCCCCGAAGGGAAGTAATAAGTTATAGTTAATAGTGAAAAAGTAGGGTGTGATAAATCACATCTAATAGGCGACAACCCCTCCGTCAATCTATGATTGACACCTCCCCTTGCACAGGGGAGGCAACAGATGGAATTATTTCAAAACATCCGCGGGGGATATTTATATCGGTTTCGGATTTAATTGCGATATTGGGGTATTTTGCTGTAAGTTTTTTATATTCTGACGATTTCTGTCCGCGGAAGACCGAAACGTCCTTTGGATTTATCTTAATTATCACGCTGTCGGCCTTGATGCCGTCCATCTTTTCGCAGATGGCATTGTGCATCATTCGTGCGCGCACCATTTCTCCCAATGCAGGGTGGTATGCTCCGCCCAGAACTGCGCCGTTTGAAAGCTCCTCTGTGGGATTTAATCCTATGCGGATGACTTCGATGTTATTGCTCTCGAAGATTCCACAGAGTTTTGCACAGGTTTCCACAGACTTATCCACAGAAATTGGGGAATATGCATTACTGCGCATCATGTCAGCCAGCTCTGTCTTGTCTATTACGCATACAGGGTAGATGCGAACCATACTCGGCCGGCACTTGACCATTTCGTGAGCCGAGTATATGGATTTCTCTTCGCTGTCCAGCGGAAGCCCTGTCATAATCTGCAGTCCCAGCGTGAAGCCGTGGTCCTTTATCATTTTCGATGCATTGCGGACATCCTGAGCTGTGTGACCTCTTTTTGAGGCGAGAAGCACATCTTCGCACATCGACTGAGCGCCCAATTCAATAGTGGAAACGCCGTATTTTTTCAGTAATGCGAGGATTTCCTCATTTATGCAGTCGGGACGGGTTGAAACCCTGATGTCCCTGCACAGACCTTTTTCGATAAATTCATAGGCCGCAGAGAGATATTCAGTCATTTTTTCTGTGCCGATGGCTGTGAAGCTGCCGCCGTAATAGGCTATCTGAGGCATTTTGCTGTACTGCAAGGCCTCTGCTATGGTTTTCTGCACATCTTCCTTTGTCGGGACGAAGGGCGATGCTATCGACCGCTGATTGCAGAAAACGCAGTCGTTTGGACAGCCTAAGTGTGGAATGAAAATCGGAATGATATTCATTATCTGCCCATGAGCGCGAGAGCCTGACGGGCTGCGTCCTGCTCTGCCTGACGCTTGCTCTTGCCTACGCCGTGAGCGATGATATTGGAGTTGATGAGAAGCTCAACTTCAAAGCTCTTGTCGTGGTCAGGGCCGGATTCCTTGAAAAGACGATATGTGAGAGTTTCTTCCTTGTTTTTCTGGATGATCTCCTGCAAAGCTGTCTTATAGTCGGAAGTGCCTTCTGTTCTGATATTCTTTTCAGATTCGCGCTTGAGATATGGCAGGATGAAGTTTTTGGCTTCTTCCATGCCGCCGTCAAGATAGATGGCTGCAAGGAGAGCTTCCGTTGCGTCTGCAAGGACAGATGGACGGTCTCTGCCGCCGCCTGCTTCTTCGCCCTTGCCGAGAAGGATTTCAGAGCCTAAGTCGATCTCCTTTGCAAACTGATAGAGGGACTTTTCGCAGACCAGAGCTGCGCGGAGCTTACTGAGCTCGCCCTCTTCCATTTTTGGGTGCTTTTCAAAGAGGAACTGACCGCAGATGAGGCCTAGGACAGCATCGCCCAAAAATTCAAGGCGTTCATTAGAGTGCTCCTGGCTCTTTCTGTTTTCATTTGCATGGGACGAATGGGTCATCGCCGCCCTGAAAAGATTTTTATTTTTAAACTTGTAATCGAGGATCATTTTTGCGTTTTCTCCGATGATGTATATGATTTGCCTTGCGGCAAGCGATATGCGTTTACACGCACGATATATTTTCAATGAAAATGCGATATATTTCTATGAAATGCGATATATTTGCCCTGCAAATGTAAGGAGACTTATAAAATCCGTGACGAAGTCACACCTTAACATGACCGCAGGTCATATATCACTATGCGGAGCATAATATCACTGCGAAGCAATATCGCATCCGCCTGCGGATATATCGCTCACTCCAAAGGAGTGAATATTTATCTTGGCATACAGAGGATTTCGTGGATTCTGTTGTCAAATACGGAATTTGCGTGGGATGGAGTCATGATAACTGCTGTGTCAGCACCTCTGCCTGTGCCGCCTACTGCGATGATTTCTTCGCCGTATGGAATCATATCGCCGTCGAGAGCCATAATTGCAACTTCAACGCACACCTTGACGCCCTGAGAGAGCATACGCAGAGTGTGGGAAATGATTTCGGCAGGATACATACCCTTTGCCTTGTTGCTTATGCCGCGTTCAACGCCGCTGAGCGCATGGGAGGTGTGGTATACATTTACGCCGTTAGCCTTAAGGTCTTCCTTCATTTCCTTAGTCATGACATTGACGCCCTTTTCGGAAAAGCCTGTGACCTGACCGACACAGACGACATTGATGTCCATGCCCTTGAAAAGCGCGGCTGTTTCACCTGTGTTTGAAGCTACGACTATATGCTTTATGCCTCTTTCGGCTGCTGTTTTCTTAACCAATTCAACTGTTGCCGCTGTGTTTTCACGGCCTGCTTTTTCAAAGATCATAAACTGTCTCCTTTTCACTTTATTCCTCATTATATTATAACAAATCTGTTGTCAATCGTCAATGAATTATGGAAAATATTATGGTTTATGAGGGGTATATGTGCCTGCGGCGCGATTGGATAAGGACAATCCCTCCACCGCCATTCGGCGGTCCCCCTCCCTTTACACAAGGGAGGCTGAATTTTCTCGAAAATAAAAACAGGACAGCCCAAAGCTGTCCTGCTGTGTTCAATATTAAATTAGCCGATAAGATCTGTGATAAGGTCTACTACATCGCCGAGAGTTTCAAGACCTTCAAGAGCATCGTCTTCAACATGGACATCAAATTCTTCTTCTGCAGCCATAACGAGCTCTACGAGATCGAGAGAATCAAGGTTGAGATCATCAAATGTTGCTTCCAATGTTACATCGTCTTCGTCTGCGCCTGTAATATCACAGATGAGTTCACGCAATTTTTCAAATACCATAATT